>JAGLXC010000001.1 GCA_023133095.1 Gammaproteobacteria bacterium
TATATTCTGTGTCTAATAAAGGCCGCGATACATTACTAAAAAGCTGAAACTCATCTATTAATTCATGCGGTATTTCACGTAAAAATTTGGATGGTTGACGATAGGTCTCTGAACCATGCAGACGTCGGCTACAAGCATAGGTTAAATATAATTTACGCATGGCACGTGTCATGCCAACATAGCATAAACGCCGCTCCTCCTCTAATTTGTGTGAATCCTCTAAGGAGGCGTAGTGTGGAAATAGACCTGACTCCATTCCACCTAAAAATACTATAGGAAATTCGAGTCCTTTAGCTGAGTGCAAAGTCATCAACTGCACCCCATCATCAGCATCTGTTGCTTCAGCATCACCGGCCTCTAGCGCTGCATGCGCCAAAAACGCCTGTAATATAGCAGTGCTCTTACTATCATCTGCATCTACCGCAAATTGCCGACAGGCACTAACTAATTCATCTAAGTTTTCTAAGCGCATTCTCCCGGTTGCGCTCTTATCTCGAGCAAAATATTCGCGCAAGCCAGTGCAATAGAGTAGATGCTCTATCTGTTCATCCAGGGGAAAATTTTGCACCGCAGCTGTTGCACTATCAATTAGCTCACAAAAACTTTGCAAAGCATTGCTTGCCCTGGATGTCAATTTAATCTGAGCCACAGCGCTCCATAAAGAGAGCTTGTTTTCATTAGCATAATCTCTAAGAGCAGCTAAGGTAACATTACCAACACCTCGGGTCGGCACATTAACTATGCGCATAAAGGCAGCATCATCATCACGATTGGCAATTAAACGCAGATATGCTAAGGCATCTTTTATTTCAGCTCGTTCAAAAAACTTTCTGCCGCCATAGATTCGATAAGGAATACCAGCATCAATTAATTGCTCTTCTAAAACTCGTGATTGAGCATTAGAGCGGTAGAGAATCGCAATGTCATGATAAGCAATATTATCATTGTCCTGCTGCTGCCTAATTTGATTGGCAATAAAACGGGCTTCATCTATCTCATTGAAGGCTGCATACAAGGTTATTAGCTCTCCTTCTGCGCTGTCAGTCCATAATCTTTTACCCAAACGATTATCATTATTGGCAATTACTGCATTAGCCGCAGTTAAAATATTATTGGTTGAACGATAATTTTGTTCCAACCGAATAATCTTAGTAGCTGCAAAATCTTTAGAAAAGCGATGGATGTTTTCAATCTTAGCGCCACGCCAACCATAAATTGATTGATCATCATCACCAACAGCTGTTAGATATGAACTTTTACCAGCTAAATTCTTAATCCAGGCATATTGAATGCTATTTGTATCTTGAAACTCATCTACTAAAATATGCTGAAACCGCGAGCGATAATGTTGCAATAGCTCTTGATTATTGAGCCACAACTCATGCGAGCGCAATAGCAATTCGGCAAAATCGACTAAGCCACTATTATTGCAGCGCTCTTCATAAGCGGTATAGATACGCCCCATGGTTTCAGCAAATAGATCATCTCGCTGCTGCAAATGGCTTGATCTTAGCCCCTCATCTTTTTTCTGATTAATAAACCACTGCGTCTGCTTAACTGGCCACTTTTCTTGATCAATATCCAGGCTTTTTTGAATCTGTTTTATTAACCGAAATTGGTCTTCGCTATCTAAAATTTGAAAAGTTTGCGGCAAGCCTGCCTCTTGCCAATGCAGGCGTAATAAGCGATGGGCTAAACCATGAAAGGTACCGACCCACATAGTTTCAAGTGGAATTTGTAGCAATTTTTCCAGCCGACCTCGCATTTCACGCGCAGCTTTATTGGTAAAGGTCACAGCTAAAACATTAGCCGGCGAAATCTGCTCATTCTGCAAAAGCCAGACAATTCTCTCGACTAAGACTCGAGTTTTACCACTACCAGCTCCAGCTAGCACTAATAAATTACCAACCGGGGCCGTTACAGCTGACTGTTGCTCTGAATTTAGGACTGACGTTATCATAGAAACATCTTAGCAGTAATTAATAAAAAACGTAACAGTCTATTTGCATCTTAGATTAAATGTTGTACCATGCACCCTCGTGACAAAGAATATATACAATCAGGCAGCCTTTTTAATTAGCGCTGCCGAGCTAAAACAATTGCCTGCTGACAAGGGCAATGAGGTTGCTTTCATTGGCTGCTCTAATGCAGGCAAATCAAGCGCGATTAATGCTATAACTAACATTAAGAATTTAGCGCGCGCCAGTAAAACTCCTGGCCGAACTCAAATGATAAACCTGTTTGCATTAGATGACACTAATCGCTTAGTTGATCTACCTGGCTATGGCTATACTAAAGCCCCAGCAGCTGTATCTAAACGCTGGATGGAAAAGGTCAATGATTACCTCAAAATCCGCGAATGTTTACGCGGTCTTATCTTAGTTATGGATGTTCGCCATCCCCTAAAAGAGCAAGATCGACGCTTGCTCGAGTGGTCAGCCCAATGTCAGCTGCCAATCCATATCTTGTTAACCAAAAGTGATAAATTAAAACGCGGCCCTGGTATAAACACGCTCAGAAAGGTCCAAGCTGAGCTAAATCAATATGGCGACCGGGTTACAATTCAACTATTTTCCGCTCATGAACATACAGGCCTGGACGTAGCACACCAAAAATTGGATAATTGGCTCAACTTATAACCCAATGCACTAGAGGGTTTATGCCAAACAAAACCTACTACAAAAATGAGGCCATAACCTGGCCAACACCCAATTATTGGGATGTTATTGCTTTAGGCATTATCCTTGGCTTTATTGTGCTGTTGGCATGGGGCGCCCGTCAAATGGCGCTACCTTACGACTTAGGTCAGCCCTTACCTATCTCTTTAGATCCTGCTAACCTCCCTGGCTATGCCCTGCGCACTGTGTTACGCATGTTTATTGCCCTATTTTGTTCTCTGCTATTCACCTTTACCTTTGGCACCCTGGCAGCAAAAAGCAAACGCGCTGAACGTATTTTAGTGCCACTAATCGATGTTATGCAATCAGCTCCAGTACTAAGTTTCTTGTCATTAACTGTTGCAGGCTTTATTGTCTTTTTTAAAGGCAGCATGCTTGGCCCTGAGTGCGCGGCTATCTTTGCTATCTTTACCTCGCAAGTCTGGAATATGACCTTAAGCTTTTATCAGAGTCTTAGCAGTGTCCCTAAAGACCTACACGAAGTTGCAACTATATTTCAACTCTCAGCCTGGCGCCGCTTCTGGCGCATTGAGGTGCCCTTTGCTATGCCTGGACTGCTCTGGAATATGATGATGTCTATGTCTGGCAGCTGGTTTTTTGTAACAGCATCTGAAGCCTTTTCCGTCGCGAATCAAAACATTACCTTGCCTGGTGTAGGATCTTACATTGCTATGGCTATTGTCCATGCTGACAAGGCAGCTATTATCTATGCGATTATCACTATGTTATTGGTGATTTTACTCTATGATCAATTCCTGTTTCGTCCTTTAGTCAACTGGGCCGATAAATTTAAATCTGAAGAGGTGTTGGACGAGCGCGGCGCACGCTCCTGGGTTGTAACGCTGCTACAACGCACGCGTCTGTTAAATCGACTTGGCACACTGATTGTTGTTATCTTTGATAGTTTTGTTAATTTTCCTCTATTTAACCCCAAAAGAACCATTTACAAACAACCCTCTTCCAAACATGTCCTAACGCAACGCCTGTTACGCTTAACGACTGATCTTATTATTAGCGCAATTATTCTGTTTACTTTTTTTATGATCTTTCGTTTTCTACGACATGCGATAACTCTAGCAGATATAAAGCACACTCTCTGGCTTGGATTATTAACCGGCTTGCGAGTGATTATCCTGATTTTCATCTGCTCGCTAATCTGGGTACCGGTTGGAGTCTGGATTGGCTTTCGCCCTCGAGTGGCTGAGATCGTACAACCAATTATCCAAGTTTTAGCTGCCTTCCCTGCTAACCTTCTGTTTCCGCTTGCAGCCTACCTTCTGGTTAGATATAAATTAAATATCAATATTTGGGCCTCACCGCTGATGGTGCTTGGCACCCAATGGTATATACTTTTTAATGTAATTGCCGGCGCAAGCACTATGCCGCAAGATTTACGCCTGGCAACAGCCAGCTTTGGCGTTAAGGGGTTACTAAAATGGCGACGCTTGATATTACCAGGAATTTTCCCATTTTTTGTAACCGGCGCAATTACTGCAGCCGGCGGCGCCTGGAATGCCAGCATTATTGCGGAAGTAATTAATTGGGGCAATATTAAATTAACGGCGGCAGGATTAGGCGCATACATTACCCAGTACGCTAATGCTGGTAATTTTCCCCATATTGCCCTGGGAACTATTACTATGTGTGTGTTAGTATTAATAATTAATCGTATTTTGTGGCGACCGCTATATAATATGGCAATTGAAAGATTTAAAATTGAGTAATTATGGATAAACAACCATTAATTGAAATAATTGAGATCAAAAAATCGTTTAAAAAAAGCGATCGTCAAGATTTACTGGTGCTTAATAATTTAAATCTTAAATTATACCACGGTGAAATTGTAGCACTTTTAGGTAAATCTGGCTCCGGCAAATCCACCCTATTACGTATCATTGGCGGCCTAACTAAACCTACCACAGGCGACGTAATGTATAATGGTAAAAAAGTAGCAGGTCCCATCCCTGGCTTAGCTATGGTATTTCAAAGCTTTGCCCTGATGCCCTGGATTACAGTGCTCCAAAATGTAGAGCTAGGCTTAGAAGCGCAGGGGGTTCGTAAAACAGAACGCCGCGCTCGCGCCCTAAAAGCTATTGATATTGTAGGTTTAGATGGGTTTGAATCCGCCTATCCAAAAGAGTTATCAGGCGGAATGCGACAACGAGTAGGTTTTGCCCGTGCTTTAGTTATTAACCCAGAAATTTTGCTTATGGATGAGCCATTTTCTGGCTTAGACGTTTTAACTGCAGAAAATCTCCGTGGTGATCTGCTAGATCTATGGCAATCAAAAGATACTAATATCAAAAATATCCTCTTAGTTACCCATAACATTGAAGAGGCGGTTTTTCTAGCTGATAGAATTGTGGTGTTTGGCAATAGCCCAAATAATATCCGCGCTGAACTGCCAGTTAATATCCCACACCCTCGCAATGATCAAGACATTAGGGTACGGAAAATGATCGACCACATCTATACTTTAATGACCTCTCCTCTTGGACATGGTTATAAGGTGATTGATTTAGGCTATCGCTTACCTAAAGTCGAACTCTCTGAAATCACAGGTTTCATGGACGTACTAAAAGAGCCAGAATATCGAGATCGCCGCATTGATCTACCAGAGCTAGCAGATGAGTTTAGCATGGAAATTGATGATCTATTCCCAATTACCGATGCCCTGGAAATTCTACGCTTAGCGCGGATATCACAAGGTGATATTGAGCTCAGCGAAATTGGCAAACAATTTTCTGATGCGGATATTTTAGCCCGTAAAAAAATATTTGCGAACCAACTGATGAATTATGTCCCATTAGCAAGACATATCAGACGCGTATTAGATGAACGCCCAGGACAACGTGCTGCAGAGGAGCGTTTCTTGCGCGAATTAGAGGACTATTTAAGCGAAGATGTAGCAGAAGAGGTTTTGGCAATAGTTATTGAATGGGGCCGTTATGCTGAAATCTTTGCTTATGATTATAATAATGGTCAATTAAGTCTGGAAAATCCAGATTAGTAAAGGAGACAAGGCTATATGAAAAT
>JAGLXC010000010.1 GCA_023133095.1 Gammaproteobacteria bacterium
CTCATTAATTCGTTCTGCCATTAAATTATTATTAAATCAACCGCAATTGGCTGAATGTATTGAGGATTTACAGCAAATTTCTGAGGTTAATATCCCCTATATCGAATTGTTGACTGAACTGTTAACTCTACTAAAAGAGCGACTAAAAGAGCGACCAAACCTATCTACTGGCGCTATTTTAGAGCATTGGCGCGATAGAAAAGAGACACCTGCCTTAGCCAAACTGGCCGCTCAAGAGATACCTATATCTCCTTCGCACTTGAAAAGTGAGTTCATCGGCACCATAAAACGTTTATATGAACTAGGACGCGAGCAAACCATACAGGAGCTGCTACAACAGATTGACAGTAAAAATTTAGCTACTGAAGATAAAATAAAACTACAAAAATTAATATCTGATGCTAAAATTAAAGTATCCAAGCATGAGGAATAAATAAATTATGACTATGACTACACCAAATGAGCAACAAACAGAGCTGAAAATTGATCAGCAAACACAGCTAAAAACTCTAATTAATTTAGGTAAAGAGCAAGGATATCTCTTATATTCCCAAATTAATGATTGTTTGCCACCAGAGATAATTGATGCTGAACAGATAGAAGATATTATTCGTATGCTAAATGACATTAGCATTAATGTCTATGAAACAGCACCAGATGATGACAGTCTAATGCTAGCAGACTCTGCTGCTGATGACGACACCGCTGAAGCTGCGGCTGCGGCGCTAATTTCTGCCAATAATGAGTTTGGTCGTACTACTGACACAGTTCGTATGTATATGCGTGAGATGGGAACAGTAGAACTTCTTACCAGACAAGGTGAGATAATACTTGCCAAGCGTATTGAAGATGGTCAGAAGCATATTCTTGATGCTTTGTCACATTTTCCTTATGCCGTAAAAATGTTGTTAAGCAGATATGCACTGGTTGAGCAAGAAGAGCTGCGGCTTAGTGATATGATTTCTGGGTTTACTGATGATGTAGTAGCAGGAGAAGCGGCAGTTGTTAATCAAGATGGAGCCGCTGTAGATATAGTTGGAATTAGTAGTGCTGGTAATGTTGAGGCTACGGCTGCGGTTAGTGCTAGTGGAACAGAGGAAGCTGAAGATAGTGACGATGGCGGCGATGGTGATGCCGCACCGCTTGCTGAGACTGATTTAGATACAGGCCCTGACCCTATAAAAGCAAAACAATACATGGGAAACATTGCTGCTTTTTATAAAGATTATAACAATGCAAAAACCAAATATGGCAAATCCCATAAAGCTACAGTTAAACGTCTAAATACTCTTGCTGAAGGCTTTGAGACGCTTAAACTAACTGCCAAAGAAATTAATAAACAGACACGTAAACTGCGGGAACTATTAGATTTAGCTCGAAAACAAGAACGTATCATCCTAACCTGTTGTGTCAAGAAGGCTAAAGCTAGTCGCGAAATATTCCATAGCATGTTTCCTGGCAATGAAAGCAATCCCAAATGGTTTAATCAATATTGTGCAAAAAACAAAAGCCAGGCAAAAGCACTAAAAGAGCATGCAGCAGAAATACTACGTGCCCAAAAGAAATTATCAGCTATAGAAAGAGAGATCAACGCTAATATAGGTGAAATCAAGGAGATAAATCGCCGTATCTCTATCGGCGAAGCTAAAGCCAGGCGTGCAAAAAAAGAGATGGTCGAAGCTAATTTGCGTTTAGTAATCTCCATTGCCAAAAAATATACCAATCGTGGCCTGCAGTTTCTTGACCTTATCCAGGAAGGCAACATCGGCCTCATGAAAGCTGTAGATAAATTTGAATATCGTCGTGGTTATAAATTTTCAACCTATGCTACCTGGTGGATTCG
>JAGLXC010000100.1 GCA_023133095.1 Gammaproteobacteria bacterium
CGTGTTTACGAAAGCGTATTTTTGCTAATTCCGCTCGTACTTCAATGTGAATATCGCTGACATTTTCTTGCAGTGCTTCTTTCACTAAAGTTCGTAGGCGTTGCTGCTGAGTGCTGACTGATTCAAGCGAGCGGTTTGTCGCAGCACTTCCTGCCGTTGGGGTGCTTTCTAGTAAAAGTTGGATTAATTGAATTGTTGCAGGGATTACACGGCCAGGTCTAATGCTCTCATGCAGCATTACAGTTTTACAGTTTTGTACCTGGCGTGCTCCAGGGTTCGCGGATAAAATAGTACCATCACTTAGGACTATAATATCCCCTTGCTCTTTACACCATGGCAGTAATTCAGGAATCGGAGGATTGTTTGGAGGTAGCTCAGTTTTGCTGCTAATTATTTTTTGTTTGGTGATCGACGCGAATTTTTTTAATTGCTCATCTTGTTGCAACTGTATTTCTCGTTCTGTAGGTGCATCACTCTCCTGTTTGGAGTTGATTACCGTTTGCAGCTTTTCTTTTATCTTATCTTGTAAGGCAGTTGTGTCCTGTTTGCTCATAGGATATTCCTGTATTTTAAAATAAACAAATTAATTAAAAGAAAGTATAACATTAAAAACAGGAAATGCTAAATAAACTCATCTAATTCTAGCTGTGAATATTGAGGGTTAGCAGATTTTTTGATTTTCGCTATAGATATTTCCCAAAAACTATCGAGTTGAGTTAGTTCTGCCTGAGGGAAAAGATGAGATAGTAGTAATTTAAGGGTGCTAATTTGCTGTTTATCTGGCTTTTTTGGTAACTCTTTGCAGTAAGTATGAATATTCCTGCAGGAGTCATTGAGTTTTTGTTTCTCCCCGCGCGATACAGGTTTGTGCGTAATTATTTCGGTAAGCATCAGTTGCTCTATTTTGTTGGCCGCTGCCTCTTGTTCTTGTACTAACTGACTAATGTTATGGCTTAGTGAGCTGCTGATTTTATGCTGTAAAGTGACACGAAGTTTTTTTAACGTAGCAACAATTTGCTCATGCCATGGCGTAATTGTAGTTAATATCGTTAATAGCTCTTTTTTGTTAAGTTGTTTGCGGCCAGATTTTCCTACCCAGCAGCAGAAGAGCAGAACGTTTATATTTAAATCTAAATGTTGTTGCAAGCTTGTTAAAGCATCTTTTATTGGTTCATGTGATAAATTTTGGTTCACATATGTGCAGAAAGGATGTTCCGGTAAATCAGCTATACTTTTCATAAGTGAAAGGATATCATGATTTTATTATGCGGTATATTTATAGAGCAGCATTACTTTTACCCCTTACGTTATTTTTTGTGGTGGCACTTGATTATAGTCTATCATTAAAGCTATTTATTGGTTATCAATTGTATGATATCAAGAGGATCTTGGAGTTAGGGGTGCTTTTGTGGTTGGCGCTATTTATGCTGATTTCTTTTTCTGAGCGTCGTATATGGCTGCAAACCTGGCATCTTCTAGCTTATAAAGCCCGTGGTATTTTGCTAATTATTTTAGGGTTAGGCGTTTTGTCGGCACTATTGGCTGCAGTGCCGAAAATGGCTTTGTTGGAAGTTTTGCTCTATTTTTTACTAGCCTGCTTTGCCATTTTTATTGCTGCGCAGCGTATAGTTATGGGACGTTTTGGTGATAAGGTATTGTTGACTGTTGTTATGTTAGCAATAGTGATCTACGAGGCTATTTTTTTTCGAAACTATCTGTTTGCTGTAATTAACCATGCTCAAAGCTTTAATTTTTATCCTGGCTTTGTGCATCCGCGCTTTTTAGCACAATTTTTGACCTGGACTTTGCTGTTAAGCAGTTTACCTATTTTGTTGGTAAGCAGGCAAAAGAGGGCGTTACGTTTTGGTATTAACTCTATCACCTATGTAGTAAGCGGTTTATGGTGGGCTATAGCTATATTAAATGGTGCTAAAGGCATGTTGTTAGGACTGTTGTTAGCGGCTATTTTTGGTGTTGTTGTGTGGCGAGGAGCTATTAAAAATAGGTTGCTAGTGCAATTACAGGTAATAGCTATTGGTGCAATATTATATGTTGTGCTATTTGTTTTGCTAATACCATCAAGTGGATTTACCCCAATGGATGGTAGCGTGACGACTAGATGGCCTCTATGGTATGAGGCGATAAGGTTGATCCTGGCGCATCCTTTGTTAGGCGTAGGCCCTATGCATTTTGCTTATCATATTAACTCTTATGCAGCCCATCCCCATGACAGCTTGCTATTAATTGCCTCTGAATGGGGGATTCCGGTTTTGTTATTAGTTTTGAGTCTGATTGTTTGGGGTGCAAAAGCGTGGCTTCATAAATTTAACCGAAATGATACTAACGTAATTTCAAAAGTGTTGGCGATTTCATTAGTGGCAGCTGCCGGTCACTCTCTGGTGAGCGGAATTTTGGTTATGCCTTTGAGCCAGATTATGCTGGCTTTAACTATTGGCTGGATGGTTGGAGTCTATTATGCCGATCAAAGTTTACCGGAAGTAATTCCGAGGTGCCTTGGGAAAGAGCTACTGCTAATGCTATTTATGGCTTTAGCGATGGCTGGAATTATTGTAGGTATTGTTCCAGCTATATTTTCATTGCATTTTTCAGCGATACAGTGGTTTATGCAGCATCCTAGTCATGGTTTTATTTTGAACCCCAGGTTTTGGTCTCAGGGTTGGATTGGACCGTAAAACAGCCATTTATTGGGCAATCTTGTTATCTAGCTGGCATTGGCACCCGCAAGGAGTGCCCCTACAATATTTAATTCAATTATTTTGGAAATATTTTTTTATCAAACCGCAAGTGGAGCTATCAAACTGTTTGCTTTTGACGCTATCTTGTAAGCCTGGAATGATATTTTTAGCTAGCTGTTTGCCCAGTTCTACGCCCCATTGATCAAAAGGGTTAATGCCCCAAATAGTTCCTTGAACAAAAACTTTATGCTCGTATAGGGCAATTAAGGCACCTAAGGTGGCAGGGGTGATTTTATTTACTAAGATAGTGTTGTTTGGTACATTGCCTGGTATAACTTTGTGCGGTGCTAGTTGCGCAGCAGCTTCTGCTGCCATACCTTGTGAGAGCAATTCTTCGGTTGCCTCTGCTTCAGTTTTGCCCTGCATCATCGCTTGGCTTTGGGCTAAGCAGTTAGCAAAGAGCAACATGTGATGTTGCCCAATAGGGTTCTGGCTGTTGAGTGGCATAATAAAATCAGCAGGAGCTTTTTGTGTGCCTTGTAATAAAAGTTGATGAAAAGCATGTTGACCGTTAGTGCCGACGCTGCCCCAAATAATTGGTGCGGTGCTGGTATCAAGCGGTGAGCCATCTACATCAACTCGTTTACCGTTGCTTTCCATATCTAGTTGCTGGAGATAGGCTGGTAATAGTTCTAGGTATTGATCATAGGGTAGAACAACTTGGGTTTTATGGTTAAAGAAATTGCTGTTCCAGATGCCAAGCAGGGCAAGAATAACGGGCATATTTTGGTTCCAGGGAGCATGACGGAAATGGTCATCCATTGCGTGAGCTCCTGCTAAAAATTCTCTAAACTTGTCTGCACCAATGGCAATTGCGATTGCTAAACCAATAGCCGACCATAGTGAGTAGCGACCGCCAACCCAATCCCAAAATGGGTAGATATGCTCCGTTTTAATGCCAAACTCCTGGGCGCGTTCAGGTTGCGCTGTAACTGCAATCAGGTGTTGCTCGCTGGCATTAGCTGTTTGGGCCTTTTGTTCTAACCACTCTTTAGCAGTGTTGGCATTGCATAAGGTCTCTTGGGTGGTGAAGGTTTTTGAGGCAATAATAAATAGAGTTGTGGCAGGGTTTAGCTCTTTTAAGGTTTCCCAAATATGGGTACCATCAACATTTGAGACAAAATGCAGTTTGATATTGCCAGCTTGATATGGTTTTAATGCCTGTGTAACCATGGCAGGTCCCAGGTCAGATCCACCAATGCCTATATTTACCACATCAGTGATAGCTAAGCCACTAAAGCCTTTCCATTTGCCATGGCGGATTGCTTCAGCGCTAGCTAGCATTTTATTGCGAGTCTCTAGAACTTCGGGTTTAGATGTTTCGTCTGGGTTGCGTAAGGCTGTGTGTAATACCGCGCGTTGCTCTGTGGTATTAATGATTTGACCGCTGAACATTGCTTCAATATGGCTGGCAAGGTCACGGTTATCTGGTAGTTCACATAAGAGATCAAAAGTTTCTTGAGTGATGCGGTTTTTAGAATAGTCCAAAAAAAGATCAGCAGCCTCAAGAGAATATTTAGAAAAACGCTCTGGGTCATCGTTAAATAGATCGCGCATGGCTACTTTAGCCATTTGTTGCTGGTGTTTATTTAGTTTTTGCCAGGCAGCAGATTGGGTGATTTTATTCATTGTTGTTTTTTGTCTTCTTTATGTTTTAGTTGAATAGTTTTGCTAATTTTTGATAGTTAAGCTCACAAAGATCTGTTACGCATAAATCAGCTAAAACATAATGCTTCGGTTTTTGTTGTCTG
>JAGLXC010000101.1 GCA_023133095.1 Gammaproteobacteria bacterium
CACTCCAACACATAAAAAACCACCATTTTTAGCTGCTTCAACTCCAGCTTTGGCATCTTCAAAAACCACACATTCGTTAACATTTAGAGCTAATTTGCTAGCGGCATTTAAAAAGCTCTCTGGGTGGGGTTTGCCATGTTTGGTCTCTTGGCCTGAAACAATAGCATTGAAAAGAGAGATGATATTAGAACGTTTTAAAATATATTCAACACTGCGGCTGCTTGATGCAACTGCAATTTTGATATTTTTTGCAGCTAGCTCTTTGATTAATTTTATGCTGGATTGAAACAGTTTTAGTTTGCCTTGTTCAATAAGTTCATGATAGTAGTCTTGTTTTAGTTTGAGGGCTTGTTGTTGCTGGGATGGCGCTAAATGTGGCAGTAGTTCGGTGATGACTTCTGAGCTCTTTCTGCCGTTAACAATTTCTTCGTAGATGGTGGAATCAAACGGAATTTTATGAGCAGTAATTAAGAGTTTTTCCCATGCAGCATAATGTAAAGGAGTGGTGTCAACAACCACACCATCAAAATCAAAAATAGCACCTTTTAGTCTCATCTGAGCCTCCGTCTTTAATTTCAGTCATCCTATATATATTATAGCCTATTTTTCTCCATATGTATCGGAAATCATCTTTTTTGTCTCTTCCAGAGACTTAAAGCATTGAAACCCCGGGCCTTGAGTGCACTGTGCTCCCATGACATTAGCGTATTGTCCAGCTTTGATGTAGTCATCAGTAGTAATCATGCCAAAAGCCAGACCACCGGCAAAAGAGTCGCCGCAGCCAGTGCTATCGACTACGTCATCTACATGCATGGCTGGAATCACGGTTTCTAGCGGTTCACCATGTTGATCCGCAGTATAGAGCAAGCACCCAGCAACATCCCAAGTGATATAGAGCGCCTTTACGCCAAATTTAAAGCAGTGGCGGGCAAAATTAGGTAGTTCTGAACGTGCTAAAGGAATATCATCCTCTAGCTCTTCAAGGCTATATTTTTTTTTGTACCAGCAATATTTTGCCTCTTTGCGATTCATTTTTAGAATATCAATATATGGTAGCCATAAGTCACGATCAACCCAGAATTTAGATAACCTGTCACCTAGGCCAGTCATGGTCTTAGTAGGGCCATGGGCGTCGAAGATCACTAACCCTTTGCTATGTTCTTTGACAAAGCGCAAAGAATCTAGTGTTACCTCAAAGTCAGTTACTGGTAGAAAAAGAAATATATCGCTATCTAAAATAGTTTTTACATCGTCAATAAGGATTGGAGCCATAAAGGCCATCATGGTTTTGACGCGTTCATTCTGGTCTAAAAAACGTAGATAGATGACATCACCGCGATCTTTGTCTGAGCTAATATGCTCAAGGTTTACCCCTGGCAGGTCTTTGATGATTTTCATGACCTCTGGATGATCTACTTTGCGGACATGGCTTACAGGAATTATCTCAGCTTTATCGCCTAGTAATTTAGATAAGACAACCACAGGGTGGGTAATGCAGCCATATTTACGGATTTCTTGACCACGATAGGTGATTATGAAATCTCTTGGAATCGGTCCTATGACAGCAATTTTATATTTTTTGCTTTTAGACATGACAAAAACTACAATTAAAATAATCTATAACTTAAATTTATATAAAATATAAATATACCCAATAAAGCTCAAACGCGAAGGGTATATCATAGCAGGGGAATATTTATATGGCTAGACAATCTTTCGGGCAGCAAAAACTATTTGCCTTGGTTATTATCTTGTTCGCAGGATTGGGAGGTATTTTATATGGCTATGATATTGGCATCATAGCTGGCGCTCTAATTTTCATGAAGCATGAGATTGCTTTAAATGTAGGCCAGGTATCTATTCTAATAGCTGCAGTTTTGGGTGGCGGCTCAATTGCTACGTTAATCTCTGGCCCCTTAGCCGATTGGTTGGGGCGCCGTACTATGCTAACTGTCTCAGCAGTAGTCTTTATTAGCGGGATAATAGTCTTAGTCTCTTCCCATAGCTTTGCAGGAGTATTAACCGGTCGTTTAATTGAAGGAGTTGGAGTTGGGGTTATTACCATGATTGTACCTTTGTATTTAGCGGAATCAGCGCCGGCATCTGTGCGTGGCAGCGGCGTTACCGCATTTCAGCTATTTTTAACGCTAGGGATTTTGGTGGCCTATTTAGTGGCATTGTTGTTTGCCCATTCTGGCAATTGGCGCGGCATGTTTTTATGTGCTTTGGTACCTGGCGCTCTGTTTTTCATTGGCTCATTGTTAATAATTGAATCACCGCGTTGGTTGTTTTTTAAGGATAAAAAAGAGCAGGCTATAGCAGCTTTGCAACGATCACGTTCAGAGACCGAGGTTGAGCATGATATCTATATGATGACTAAAATAGATATAGAGCGGAAGCAGCAAAACGTAATCGGCCAAGAGAGCTTGTGGCAAAAACACTATTTATTACCATTTTTATTGGCCTTTTCAATTGCATGTTTAACCCAGTTAACTGGCATTAATGTTTTTTTACAATTATGTACCTTAATTTTGCAGCATGCAGGGCTTCAATCAAATGTTGTCTCTATGTTAGGTAGTGTTGGAATTGGCGTGGTTAATTTTATTGTAACATTAATCGCGATGTTGTTGGTCGATAAAATTGGCCGTAAGCCACTTTTGATTTTTGGTGCTAGCGGCATTGTTATTGCTCTATTTTATTTAGGAGTTATTTCATGGCTGTTCAGTCCTAGCCTATTACAAGGCTATTTAACTATTGCGGGTCTATTGCTATTTATTGCCTCTTTTGCCATTGGGCCAGGGGTTGTTGTGTGGATAGCTATTTCTGAACTAATGCCAATGCCAATTCGTAGCAAGGGCATGGCTATTTGCCTGTTTGCTAACTGTTTGGCCTCTACAGTCCTTGCATCTGTGTTTCTAAAATTAACCCATTATATCGGCTATACCGGAGTATTCTGGATGTGTGGTATTTTCACCTTGCTCTATTTGGCCATAGCAATTTTCTTTTTACCAGAAACAAAGGGCAAATCATTGGAGGAGATCGAGCAGTGTTTTCGAGATGGGGTTACGGCTACTCCTACTCACACACAATAACTTTTTTAATAAGTCCTGCAAGTGATCGGGCCTGCATTTTTTCCATAACTTTGGCGCGATGAGCTTCGACAGTGCTAAGGCTAATGCCGAGTTCATCCGCAATAATTTTATTTGCTTTGCCGTTTATGATGTTATGCATTATTTCGTGTTCGCGTGGAGTAAGGTTTTTTATATGTTCTAAAGTTTGCAGCTTTAGTAATTGCGTATCATGTTGTTTGGCTTCTTGCTCTAGGGTACGCTGGATTGTATCTAATAATAGTTGATTATTGAATGGTTTGGTGAAGAAATCCGTTGCGCCATTTTTCATGGCTCTTACTACCATTGGAATATCGCCATTGCCGGTAATGAAAATAATAGGTATTTTGTTGCCTTTTTCCATAAGCATCTCTTGTACTTTTAAGCCGCTCATGCCCTTCATGCGAACATCTAAAACCAAACACCCAGGTCGGTCATAATAGGCAGTTAGAAACTCTTCGCCGGAGGCGTAGATTTCAGTATCTATGCCAATTGATTCTACTAGCCAATGTAGCATTTCACAAATCTCTCTGTCATCGTCTACTATAAATACTGTTTGTTTCATCGCATTTTCCTCGATGTATCTTAAATAGGTAAAGTAAGTTTAAACTGCATGCCTTTGCCTTCGATTGAGCTAACGATTATTTGTCCATCATGAGCGCTAATGATGGAGCGGCATATTGCCAGTCCCAAGCCCATTCCATTAGATTTGGTTGTAAAAAATGGCTCAAAGATATTATCTAATATTTGCTCGGAAACGCCAACCCCTGTATCACTAATAGTTACAATTAGAGCATTATTGTTAGCTGCTGTACTAATTGTTATCTTTGCATCTTTAGCTTTTTTGGATTCTACCGCATCAAAAGCATTTTGTAAGATGTTGAATAGAACCTGTTCAATTTGGGTTCTGTCGAGCAGGATTTGCGGTATTTTGGAGTCAAGAGTTAAAGAGATTAGTTTTTTACTAATATTATATTCCTGTTTTAAAAAGAGGATAGTGCCTTTTATTATTTGGTTAACATCCTCTGGCTGTTTTTGTAGCGGTTTCATGCTGAAAAACTCGCGTAGTCGGTTAACTATTTCTCCAGCGCGATTAGCATGTAGGGCTATTTTTTGTGCTGCATTGATAAGCTCATGGTGTTGATGCTGTATGTCGTTATCATTTAAGCGACGGCATGTTTCTTGGGCATACGAAGATATAATTGCTAGTGGTTGGTTAAGTTGATGGGCCAGGCTAGAGGTTAGCTCACCCATAGAGTTGAGATGTTCAATGCGGTTCATTTGTTGTTGATGTGGTTGGCGCTGTTTTTCTGTTTGATGCTGTTCTTTCGTGCGAATGGCTGTCTGTTGAGTGAGATTATCTTGTAGCTTTTTTAGTTCAGTAATGTCAAAGATAGAGATGGTTGCGACTTCCAGGGATTCTGAATAATCGGGATGTAGCTTCCAGTTTAGGATGATGTCACGAAATTTCCCGTTTAGGGTTACAGCCTGTGCTTCTACTTCTATTTTTGCTTGGTGTGTTAAAATAGCAATTAAGATTTTTTGTAATGCCTTGTGTAGTGTGTTGGTAAATAGTTGTGGGAGCGCGGCGGTAAATCCATTAACATTGGTTGCGCCACTAAATTTTAGCGCCTCTTCATTCATCTCAATTATTTTTATGTGCTTAAGGCATTCCCAGGAAATTTCTGGATATTTAAAAAAATATTCTTCTAAATCAGTGTGTTGAGGCAAATGCAATGTTTCTAGATATGGCTTTACCGCTGAGTAGTCTTGTACAAAGATAGGTAATGGAATCTGTTTAATTTGCATATTGAGGCTATTATAGCTTAACCCCTGGTTTATGTATATCTTTTTCTGATAAACGTGTGCAGAATGTAAGGAAAACCACTGGGTTTTTGTGGGAAGTATCTATAATTATAATTAAAAGGGGGTGTAATTATAATCATGAATAGATTGGCAGAGAAAATTGGGCTGCGATTACGCGCAGCAAGGAGAGCAAACAACTTCAGATCAGCTAGAGGATTTGCTTTACATCATAATATTCCAGAATCAACTTATTCCCAGCATGAAACAGGACAGCGGTCATTACGGCCTGAGATAATGCTGCACTATAGCGAGCTGCTTAATGTCAGTCCAAACTGGTTGTTGACTGGCGAGGGCGGTGATAATCTTAACGCACTACAAAATCCTATGCAAGAAACAGAGTCACAACAACCTTCAGGTGTGGCAAGTAATTTTAAAGATTATTTAACTGGGATTACTAAACAGATTCCTCCAATCAAAGATCGTGTAGCGTTAATTGATATGGAGCTATTTATAGAGGTATTGCGAGCTATTGCAGTGACCTTTGCAAATGATAAAATTAGTGTTAGCTATGAAGAACTGATCGATTTTTGTGTTGAGGTTTACAATAGTGTTGTTACTACTTCGCCCAATAAAAGTAATAGTAAAGCTATAATCAATTTGTCTATATCTTCTCTAAAGAAAGGTATTAATCGACGCACGTAGGGGTGCTCCTTGCGGGTGCCAGGATGCAGTTAAGATTACCATTGTGGTAAATATATTATTTTTTCTTTTGCGTATGCTATAATTATTCGTTTCACATCAAGAGATAGAGAGAATTATTATGAGCAAAGATATATTTATTGGGGTTGATGGTGGCGGTACCAAATGTAAGGTACGCATTGAAGATGAGGCCGGTAATTTATTGGCTGAAGCCAAAGGTGGTCCGGCGCAGATCAATTTGTCAGCAGAAAAAGCCTGGGATTCTGTGTTAACTACTGTTAACGCTGCTTTAGCAAAAGCACAGATCAGCTTAAAAGATAGTCGTTATCGTTTTTATGCGGGCCTTGGCTTGGCAGGAACAGAGGTCGAGAGAGCTGTTAAAGTTTTTTTATCCAAGCCATATCCTTTTACAAAAGTTTGTTTGAAATCAGACGGTTACGCCGCTTGCTTGGGCGCGCATAATGGCCAGGATGGGGCTGTTGTTATTATTGGTACAGGGGTAATTGGTTGGCGAGTGCAAGATAGTGATGTAGTGCAAGTTGGTGGCTGGGGTTTTCCATATAGTGATGAAGGCGGTGGTGCATGGTTTGGTTTGGAGGCTGTGAGATTTGCTTTTCAGGCTCATGATGGACGAGTTGCATTTTCCCCTTTACTGCAAGCAGTTTTGCAGAAATTTGACCATACAGCGCATTGTATTGATTGGGCAAGTGCTGCAGATTCTACCCAGTTTGCAGAATTGGCGCCGTTAGTATTAGAGCATGTTGAAGCAGGTGATCCATGGGCTTTAAAATTAGTCCAACAAGCAGGTAGAGAGATGGATAAAATTTATTCTGCCTTAGAAACAAAAGCTGCAAACAAAGATACAAAAGTGCCTTATTGTCTATTTGGTGGAGTTGCGCCTTTTATTGAGCCCTGGCTGAGCGATCATTTTCGCAGTAATATTATTCCGCGCCAGAATGATGCCACAGTTGGTGCTATTCATATGATTAAGCAGGAGTTGAGTAAATGAGCATTACCCAAATGGAAAAAGAGGCAGGGGAGTCACCCTCCATTATAGCAAAGCGAATGCAAGATAACAGCCAGGTATTGCATGATTTATGCTCCAGGTTGCGGAAGAATCCGCCACATTTTGCTATAACGATTGGGCGAGGTAGTTCTGATCATGCGTGTACCTATGCGAAGTATCTGCTAGAAACCCATTTGGGCTTAGTTACTGCATCAGCGCCGCCTTCGGTATTGACTCTATATGGTACGGAATTAAACGTTAAAAATAGTTTGGTAATTGGGATTTCGCAATCAGGGAAAAGTCCTGATATTTGTGACTTAATGCAAGCTGCTCACAAAAATGGAGCAGTGACATTGGCGATTGTTAATACAGAAGATTCACCACTCGCAAAAGCTGCTGAATTTGTCATACCAATGGATGCAGGAGCGGAGTTAGCTGTTGCTGCAACCAAAAGTTATTTGGCATCATTAGCTATTTTAGTGGAGCTAATAGCCATTTGGACCCAGGATAAAAAATTATTGCAAGCACTACAAATTTTACCAGAACGCTTAACTGCAGCTTTAGAGTTAGATTGGTCAGAGGCAATTCCAAAATTAAAGCCAGTTAATAATACTTTAGTTTTAGGGCGTGGCTTTGGTTATCCTATTGCCCAGGAAGCAGCACTAAAATTTAAAGAAACCGCAGCTATTCATGCAGAGGCCTTTAGTGGTGCTGAGGTTTTGCATGGTCCTTTTGCTCTAATAAAACAGCAGCATCCCTATTTGTTGTTTACTCAAGGTGATAATGCTTTAGAGGGGATGTTGCCT
>JAGLXC010000102.1 GCA_023133095.1 Gammaproteobacteria bacterium
CCGCGCCACTTGCTGTGCATAAGGATGATTTCCACCTTCTATATCCAAACCCGATAACGCAGCCAAAACAACTGCTTTATCGTTTATGTTTTCTGGAAATATATTATGTGAGCCTACTGGTGCTGCAGGCAGTGCCGCTTTAAATACTGCAGAATATTTAGCCCTAGATCCAGCTCTAACAGTGGTATCATCTCCATCCTTTATAGGAGCAACTCTACCCAAAATATCAGTTACCCTAGCGTTATTGAAAGCCCCATTAATTAACTCCTTCTCACCACGCCATCCGCTCAGATTTTCAGGATTAAGTTGGGCGTCAAATTTAGCATCAACTCCTTTAGCATATCCAAAAGCACTTGTTAAACATCCTGCAACTTTTAAAAATTTATTAATTTCACCCGCTAACCTCTTGTTAGATATATCAGTAACAGAATATTTATTGGGTAACTTTACCCCTGTTTTAACATGACACAAAATCAAATAACGAGCTATTTTCAAAGTTTTTTCATCACACTGCCTACTTAGCAGTAACCTGATCAATCCAGATTGCGGATCTGCACCACCATTCAACAACACACCTACAGCTCGAGGATTATTATCAATAATAGCCCGATCTAGCATGGTTTCGCCGTTAAATTTATGCTTCTCTGGATATACAAGATTCACTAAAGATACATCTTTTTTTAACATCTCTGCCACAACAGGATATTGACCTCGCTCAAAAGCTGTTAAACAAAGATGGGGATAGTGTATCTTCACATGTCCGCTAATAATATCGTCCGGATTTTGGTATACATGGGTTTGCCCTGCTAACTCCATCCTGATCCTATCAAGTGGAATAACAGGATTCAACTCAGCATTATTTTGAATCAAAAACATTGCTCTTTCCTGCGCTTTTCTATAAGCTGTATCCAGCTCTTCTGGAGGTAAGCTCTTACTTTGTTTAGCTACAGGATCCCATCCAATTGCTGGCTCCCATTCAATATAAAACCGTAATAATGCTGGATGTACATTTACTGCGTCCTTATCTGCATCGGCAAACGTTCCTGTAAAGCTTGGTCTCGTAGCGTCATCATCTCCTTTGACTTCAGCTTCTTCAGCTTCTTCAGCTGCACCCGGTTCAGATGACGGTGGTGCAAGAGCCAAATGTGCACTCTGAATATCTGCTTTACCTCTACTGCCATAGATACTAGGAGCATTAACATTAACGCCTTTTCCCACTAACAAGGTTGCTATTTTAAAAAAAAGATTCTCTTCTTTACATTCAAAATCTGGGCTACCTAAAGCAAGACGTAGAGGAAAAAATCTACCACGAAAATCTGCTTTATCTGCTTGATTATGATCTGCTCCCAAATCTAACAGCGCTTGCACCACACTAACACTTCCTGCAGCTACGGCGTAATGTAATAAAGTACCGAAATAATCTATACCTTTATCTTCTTTTAATTGTTTGTCTTGAACAAGTGTATCAATAACAACAGTATCCTTGCCTTGAAAAAACTCCCAGTACCGCCTAAACTCCTCTGACGTCTTTATATCTCCACGCTGAATATTTAAAACTAATAAATCAAGCGGCGTCTCCTTAATTTTAAGTTCTATTTTCTTACCCTTCATAATTCATTACCTCGTTTAATTAACAACATCTAAAATTATAAAACAATTAATCTCGACTTTTATTAACAAAAGCTTAAATACACACTAATAGCACTTAAATTTTAAAATCGATATTGCCTAGTATGGTATCTAGCTATGAGGCGAAAAGGCAAGCAAATTGCAGCTCTTATACCGTAAAAAACCCCGGGGTGCA
>JAGLXC010000103.1 GCA_023133095.1 Gammaproteobacteria bacterium
AAATCCAATCGCTTTGGGTATAAATATTATACGGGAGAAAATTTATTTTAACCATTTTGTTAATACTACAACTAATGCTATAATCTGACGATATCCGCGCCTGTAGCTCAGCTGGATAGAGTATCTGGCTTCGAACCAGGTGGTCGGGGGTTCGAATCCCTCCAGGCGCGCCAGAGCATTCTTGTCTATATCGTAAACAATTAAACTGCACATAATTATTGTCTAGCACAATTTGAACGCACGCAGTGCGGCCCGTAGGGCGGAGGGCAAGGATAGCCCGGAGGAATCCCGCCAAAAATCACAACAACCATGGAAAATATACAATCTATGCACATAATAACCATGGAAAATATACAATTTTTGTGTATAATAACCCTGGAAAATATACAATTTTTATACAAAAACCAAGGTTGCCAATGAAAAGAGAGATTGAAACAGATTTTTTACAGTGGAAAAATCACCCGAATCACCTACCCCTACTACTTAGAGGCGCAAGACAAGTAGGAAAAAGTTATATTGTAGAAAAATTTGGTAATTCCCATTTTTCTAATACTGTAACCATAAATTTTGAATTACAAAGTCAATTTATTAACTGCTTCAATGAGTTATCACCTAAAAAAATCATTACTAGTATTAGCGCTCTAACCAAACAGCAAATCATTCCCGGGGAAACACTACTATTCCTAGATGAAATTCAGGAGTGCCCCAACGCAATTATGGCATTACGCTACTTTAAAGAACAGATGCCAGCTTTACACGTAATAGGAGCAGGATCCCTATTAGAGTTCACCCTGAAAGAGCAAAATTTTCGCATGCCAGTTGGCAGGGTTCAATCTCTGTATTTAAAACCGTTATCATTCATAGAGTTTTTACGAGCCACAAAAAACCAATTACTAATAGAGCACATGGAAGCGGCCACTCTTAAACATGGAATCGATACCGTAATTCATGAACATTTATTAAAGTTATTACATGAATATATGATGTTAGGCGGCATGCCAGAAGTAATCCAAAATTACTTAGATAATAAAGACCTCTATCAGGTTCAGCTTACACAATCAAGTCTGCTAAATACTTATCGTAATGATTTTGGTAAATATTCAAAACACGTCAACTATAAAGTACTACAGCAAGTATTTGATAAAGCACCAGGACTAGTTTCCCAACATTTTAAATATATAAAAATCAATCCCGATATTTTATCTCGTGATATCAAGCCAGCACTAACTGCTTTAGAAGATGCTGGACTCATATATCCTGTTTATTGTAGCAATGCAGCCGGGATTCCACTAAACACAGGGATTAATGAAAAGAAATTCAAATTGCTATTTGTCGATATAGGATTAGTAAAAAACGCTACAGAATTAGACGCAGAGCTACTTTTAAGCAATGATATCTTATTACTCAATCGCGGCGCACTGGCTGAACAATTTGTTGGGCAAGAGCTATTAGCATACAAAGAGAGATATCGAAAATCCAGTTTATATTACTGGGAAAGAGATGCACGCAACAGCTCAGCTGAAGTTGATTTTATAATCAATAAAGGACCAGATATATTTCCTATTGAGGTAAAAGCTGGCACCAGCGGAACACTCAAATCCATGAAAATTTTTATGCAAGAAAAAAAATCTATACTTGGCATACGAATCTCACAAAAACCTCTATCGCTGGAACATAACATTTTGTCAATACCTCTATATATGATTAAAGAAATTCCGCGATTAATTGCAGAGGCTGCGTGGTAAACTTACTAACCTCTAGGCTACGCACCCAAAGCCCATAAAAAATCAGCAAAAATCCTTCTGATTATTATAGGATGCATCGTAAATTAATCAAGATCATTTTACGATGCATCCTATAATAATCA
>JAGLXC010000104.1 GCA_023133095.1 Gammaproteobacteria bacterium
TAAATTCTTTTTCTAAGCCAGTTTTTTGTAAAAAAGCATATACATTTGCGCAATCAAAATCATATTGGTGCTTAGTAGGCTCACAAGGTTTTGGTTCAAGCAGTAATGTGCCTTTAAAACCAATTTTATGTTTGTGCTCTACAACTAAATTTAAAAAGCGCTCTAATTGTGCTAGCTCTTGTTTAAGATTGGTATTTAGCAGGGTTTCATAACCCTCGCGTCCGCCCCAGATTAAATAATTTTCACCACTCAAAGTTTTGGTTGCCTCCATAGCATATTTTACCTGGGCTGCAGCATAGGCGAATATTTCAGGGTCTGGGTTAGTGGCAGCGCCTGCCATGTAACGTGGATGCGAAAAACAGTTGGCAGTGCCCCAGAGCAATTTAATTCCAGTAGTTTCAATTTTATTTTGCGTAAGGTCAACCATATGTTTTAGATTATCGACAGAGGCTGCAAAGTTATCGCCTTCAGGCGCTAAGTCACGATCATGAAAGGTGAAAAATGGTACATTTAATTTAATAAAAAATTCAAATGCGGCATCTAATTTTTGTTCTGCAGCTTTAAGTGGTGTGTCATGTTGCCAGGAGAAATTGCGAGTAGCTGCTCCAAATGGATCAGCGCCATTAGCACAGAAGGTGTGCCAATAACAGACGGCAATCCGTAGATGTTCAGCCATGGTTTTGCCCAGGACAATTTTGTCTGGATCATAGAAGCGATAGGCAAGCTGGTTATCTGTATTTGGCCCAGCATATTTTATTTGTCCCATGTTTGGGAAGTAATGTTTCATCTCCTTTTCTCCTGTATACCCTTCACAGTTAGTATAGGTTTTTAATCTTTTGATATAGTTTACGATATTTAATAAATTTTTCCATATATAGGTCGTGTTTTTCTGGTTGTGGCGTAATAATATCTGTGGTTTGAGGTTGTATAAGAGCAGCCCCTTCACTCATTCTAGCTAGAAGGGCCGCTCCAAAAGCTGGGCCTAAGACACTTTCGTCATGGTAATGGAGTGGTTTGTTTAATATGTTAGCTATGATTTGTCCCCAATATTTACTTTTAGCGCCGCCACCAGTAATTGAGATTGTTGCAGCATCAGAGTTCACCTCTTTTAGTGCTGTTTGACAATCGAAAATAGCAAAAGCTACTCCCTCTAAGACCGCTTGAGTAAATTCAGCCTGACCTGTGTTATGAGTCATGCCAAAAAATAGTCCTTGAGCAAAAGGGTCATTGTGTGGAGTTCTTTCGCCTGACAAATAGGGCAGAAATATAGGTGTATCTTTTAACTTTGCGGTTGCCGCCGTAGCAATTAGATCTTGTTCATTTGGACTATTGGTTATGTTACGCCACCAACTAACGCAGCTGGCTGCGCTTAAAATGACTCCCATTTGATGCCATTTGTCAGGCAGGCAATGGCAAAAGGTATGTAAACCTTTGTTAGGGGCAGGGGTGAAGGTAGGGGTTGCCACAAAATATACACCGGAGGTTCCGAGTGATAGCATTGCCCGTTCTGGAGTAGTGA
>JAGLXC010000105.1 GCA_023133095.1 Gammaproteobacteria bacterium
AAAAAACTCTATTACAGTTAAAATCATGGACCGTGATTTTACTGTGAAATGCCCTCTGGATAAAGTTCAAGAGCTACACAAAGCTGCTAAATATTTTGACAATAAGCTGCGTGAAATTCATGGTGATATTACCAGCAAAAAGCTAGTAAGCACTGATAATTTGATAATTATTACTGCTCTTAATATAACTCATGAATTGATTGGACAAAAACATCAAAACCGTACCTATATTGATGGAATGAATCAACAGCTGGACAACTTATATCAATTAGTTGAACAGGCACTGACTGACGAAAAATAATAATTACTTCTCGTAAGTATTAGCGCTTCACAGTGAATATGGTATAATACGTATATCCTCTGTGATATGCGCCAGAGCTATATTGTTCTTGAACCGATACATACAGCGTTAGGGATTTCGTGTGTAGTCAACAGCGTGAATGTCTGCTTTATGCAGAACTCCCAAGTTGACAACCGCCTTTCCCACTTTGAACTCATGGGTTCAGAACGCTAAGCTACAGCGGTATTATGGAGGACCTATTTTTATGACTTTAACTCAATTACGCCAACAACTCTGCCACAAACGTGCAAAACTTAACCACAAATTTCGCAATCAATCAGCAAATCATATAACTGACGTTGTTATCAGCTACTCTGAATTTAAACAAAGCTCTAATATTGCGGCCTACATTGCGGTTAATGGTGAGCTTGATCCTGCGCTGATATTAGAACATGCAGCTCGAGAGCATAAAAATTGCTATTTACCAGTGTTAACTAACAAACAAGATCTAATGTTTGCTAAATACCAGCCCGGTGATAAATTAGTTAATAATCGCTTTAATATCCCTGAGCCAATCCATGATAATAGTCCAGATAAACTTATCGCACCAGAACAGCTAGATCTAGTAATAGTGCCGCTAGTCGCATTTGATAAAAACAGTAATCGCATTGGGATGGGATGTGGCTATTATGATCGTACTTTTGCCTTTAGAAAACAGGCACCCGATTCATCTAAACCTTTTCTATTGGGAATAGCATATGGTTTTCAAGAACAAAAAGAGATAATACCTGAACCATGGGATGTTCAATTGGATAACATTATATCAATTACATTGTAGGGCAGCCCTTGCGGCTGCCCTTACAAAAATAGAATTATACTAGCTTGTCTAGCGCCTCCTTCAATCCTGCTTGCACTTTAGCAACATCTTCCTCTGCCCAATCAGCAGGATCTGCACGCAAGAAAGAGGTTTTATCAACCCGATTATCAAACTTAGCCATTGGGATATGATAAGTTTTACCATCACGCTCTACTTGAACAGTGTCAGGTTTATCTGATTGATCTAACAACCAATTCATATCATCACAACCATAGTCACCTAGCATAACATCCATTGGCACACCATGATGCAAAATAGAACCTGGATCATCTGGATTAGCACGCGCAGAATTCTTACGGCGTGACTCTTCTGGAGTAACCCAGATATAGAGAATAGTAGCCTTTTCTAAGATCTCTGGCGAAAGTTTAGCTAATGAGTATTGGTAACCATAACCATTAGTTAATGGCATAGAAGAGCCATCTGGGCCACCACGAGCAAACTCAATAACAACAGTTTTATTTTCAGTATCTTGTTGCAACTTAAGCATAGTATCGGCAACTTTCCGACACTCTAACTCTAACTTGTCAGCAAGTTCAGCTAACAGAGACTCATCTAGCGCTGCTAACCTGGGAGCAACACCTACAACCTCTCCTGCTCTATCTAAACGCTCAAACATATGTCTGGCAGCAGATGCTGGGTTTACACATTTATGGTGCATCACATCTGCATAATCTTCATTCAAAAGCTCGGTTAAAGTTCCCCAGTCTTTAGTGTTACTAAATGGCTTTTCTAAAGATTGAAAAAACAAAAACGGCAGACCTTTTTCACTTAATTCTCGATCAATTTCACGCATAATGTGTACATATGGAAAATCATCTAATTGCAAAGACTCTCGCATGTGTAGACTTTCTTCCCGCCTCTCTGGATCTAAGTGTTCAATACAGTTGCGTACCTCTGATTTACCAGATGCTGGTAAAGCTAGTAATAAAACAAGATCTAATTGTTTATTTGACATTTTTTTCTCCAATAATTTTATTTAGTTACAGTTTCTTCTATTTCATGAGTTGCTACAAGTTCAGCAGATCGTCTACGCTCACCTTTAGCAATAAAGCCAATAGCGACCAAAATAAAGGCTAAAGAGAGCCAATCCTGGATATCAGGGAAACCTCCTTTTAGAAACTCCCAGGAAATCAAGGTAGCAGCGGTTCCGGCTATCAGCGAGGTTAATCTATTAACCAAACCAGCAAAAGTAGCTGTGCGGCCTTTAAACATAAATATAAACACTGAAAAGAAGGCTACAGCTCCAAAGGCTGTTCCTGCTAATACTGCCCACACCCATCCTGATTGAGGGTGAAATACTGCAGCATGATAATCTTGTAATCCAGAAGAATGAGCTCTGCTTACTGTTAACAATACTATTGCAGCTATTAACAAAACAACAAAAGCTGAAATCTGCTCAATCGCAAAATAGCCTTTAGTGTCATATTTAACACCTTTAGGACGTGTGTTTTTAAAGTAGTTCATAATGTAGATACGAAAGGCATAAGCTGCAACATAACTGCATAAAATAGTCATAGCAACAGGATGGCTTAAAAAATCAAAATCGCTGCTATTGTGATTAAATACGCTCCAAAACATCTTTATGGCTACAGCTAACAGAGCAAATACCATGCCCATATTCTCTTCCCAATAGACCTTCTTTTTTAACAATCCCTGTTTGATCTGAATATGGTCAACTACACGACCAATAATAATAACACTACCACGCATCAATACCATTGCTACCATTACTGACACCCCTTTAATCGAGTACATTAAGGTGGTAAAAGTAATAATTACTGCTGTACAAATTCCTGAAGGAAGAATATAGCAAAATTCGCTCGGAAACTTAATCCCCTTTAAAGAGATTAAACGGGCTGAATGAAACCGGTACCAGCGTAAAATCAACACTACGCCTAAAGCTAAGATAACACCACCAGTTGTACTATAGGTTAAGTACTCAATTGGGGTCATTAATGGACCATTAGGATAGTATTGAAAATAACGGACGGTAACACCAGTGATAACATAAAGAACAAAATAAGCAATACAAAGTTGAACAAGCTTGCCAGTACTGCCTTCGGCTTTATTAAACATAATCTGCTCCTAAAAATTTAAAGACGTCGCCATTATAGGGAACATTTATGTGACAAGCAACCATCCCATTACATACATTCACAGACAGTTTTTAATGCATTTTCTATGGCTGCATAATATAATATCTGCCTATGAATTATTTAGGGATTGACATAGGCACCTCTGCAGTAAAAGTAGTATTAATTAATGCGAAAGAGCAGCCTATTGCTCAAGTTTCTATAGCTTTAACCATCTCAAGACCGGAGCCACTATGGTCAGAACAGGACCCAAATTCCTGGTGGCAAGCAACCTACACGGCTATCGATAAGTTAAAACAGGATCATCCCAAGCAACTATCTCAAGTAAAAACAATTGGCCTTACTGGCCAAATGCATGGAGCCACCTGTATTGATAGCAAAGATAACCCTCTAAGGCCTGCTATTTTATGGAATGACGGCCGCTCCTATGCTGAATGTGACATATTAAATAATCATTCAGCAGATTTTAAAAGCATTAATGGCAATATGGTAATGCCAGGCTTTACTGCGCCAAAACTATTATGGCTCCAAAAACATGAACCGCATATCTTTAAACAACTACATAAAGTGTTATTACCTAAAGACTTTATTCGCCTAAAATTAACTGGTGATTATGCCTCAGATATGTCAGATGCATCTGGCACCTCCTGGCTAGATGTAGAAAAACGCGCCTGGTCTAAAACATTATTAGCTGCAACTAACTTAACCGCGGATGCAATGCCAATAGTTTATGAAGGCACTGCAGTCACAGGGATACTAAAATCTAGCCTAGCTCTTGGATGGGGAATCAACACCGCCGTAAAAATTGTAGCAGGCGCAGGTGATAATGCAGCTGGAGCTATTTCGCTGGGAAT
>JAGLXC010000106.1 GCA_023133095.1 Gammaproteobacteria bacterium
AATAATAAGCCCATTGGCAAGGCTGGCGAAGAAAAACAAATTGCAGCAGAATTAAACTTTTTCCAGGCTCATAACCCTGATAGCATGGGATTTGTTGTAGAAGATGATAGCATGCTACCAAACTACGCTATTGGTGATGTAGTAGCAGGCATAATAATAAGCCTCAAAGATATCAAAAAAATTTCTGGGCTTAATTGTTTGGTGCAGTTAAATGATGGCAGTGTAGTACTACGTAATTTACAGGTCGTTGCAACAGATAATCAACTTGCTTTGTTATGTCTTAACCCTGATACAAAGCAACAAAAGGTCATCTACGGCATAGATCCCGCTAGCGTAGCTCCTGTTGTCTGGCATCGTCAAAAACGACCTCTGCCCTAACCATAAACTTAATTTCATCACCGCATCTAACTATTCTTTGTCAGCTAGAGGCTCCGTTTCAGTTGTGTTGCTCTTCATCATCTCCTCAAACTGAGTAAATTGTATGCCAGATTTCATGATAGAGGAGAGAGCTATAAGAGCCAATTCTGACTGGTGAAATGTTAAGTTCCTGGACTTAGCAATAAGACTGATAAAATTCCCATTCATAACAGTTTCCTATACTTACTACTTACAAGTTAAGTATAGACCATAATTGGGACTCTGCAACATCTAGTCAACAAACACATCTCTAGTAAAGCCTTTTTCACGCAAAATGCGTTGCAATTTGCGCATTGCACCAATTTGGATCTGCCGAACTCGCTCACGCGTAAATCCTAGCTGATTCCCAACCTCATCCAAAGTGCCTTTGCTATGACCACGCAAACCAAAACGCCGCATTATTACTGCTTGCTGCTTTAAATCTAAATCATTTAAGCACTGGTGCAATAATTGCTCCATATCTTTACTTGCTAATGAAGTCATCGGGTTATCATGTTGATCATCCACTACTGAATCAACAACAGTACGATCGCTATCACTATAGATAATCTCATCTAGCGAGGTGGTGTCTTTACCCAAATCTAATAAAGAACGTATTTCAGCTATAGGTTTACCCAACTTAGCTGCGATCTCTTCTGGGGTAGGATTATGACTCAGCTCCTTTGCTAACTCCTTCTCTGCATACCAATAGGCATTTAGCTCTTTTAATACATAAACAGGCAAACGGATAGTTCGACCCTGATTCATTATGGCTCGTTCAATAGTCTGCCGAATCCACCAGGTGGCATATGTAGAAAATCTAAACCCCATCTCTGGATTAAATTTTTCCACTGCATGCATCAGCCCTAAATTACCCTCTTCAATTATATCAGGAAAATCCAGACCACGATTAATATATTTACGGGCAATTTTCACTACCAGCCGCAAATTACTTTCAACCATATGATTCCGTGCAGCTGTATCGCCTTGTTTTGCGAGCCGTCCTAACTCAACCTCCTCCTTAGCTGTTAACAGCGGGGTAAAGCCTATCTCGCTCAAATAGAGCGTAGTTGGATCTACACTAGGAGTCATCGCCTCTGTTGTCATCCCAAATACCTCAACGGATTCACTGGTTTACCATTACGTCGGATTTCAAAATGGAGCTCTACCTGGCCACCATTAGTACGGCCCATAGCCGCAATCGCTTGTCCTGCCTGCACAATTTGTCCCTCCTTAACCAAAAGCTTTGCATTATGGGCATAGGCGCTTAAGTAGCTAGCACTATGTTTAATAATGATAAGTTTACCATAAGCAGGTAGTCCAGAGCCACTATAAACCACTGTCCCACCAGCACTAGCTAATACTGGCTCACCAAATTTGCCGCTAATGTCTATACCTTTGTTACCTCCAGGATGCGGGGCATACCTTGAGACAACCTTTCCATGCGCCGGCCATAGCCAATGTTTGGGTAAAGGTGGCGCCTTTGGTACCCTTTTGTGATGAGTTGTAGTTTTATGAGACAACTGTGGCTTAGGCTTGGAGTAAGCATGGTGAGAAGGGGTTGGCGTTGATACTTTCTTAGTAGTATGCGACGATTTTGCTTCTTTTGTTGGTTTAGATTTGGTCTTATACTCAGGCTTAGGCCCAGATTTAGATGGCGCTGTCATTCGCAGCCTTTGTCCCACCTCTATTTTATAAGGTGAAGATAAATTATTAAACTTTGCCAGATCACGATAGTCGATGTCAAAGGCCCAGGCAATAGAATAGATAGTATCGCCTGGTTGCACTTTATAGTAGCTATTTGCTGTTTGTGGCTGCTGCCACACATCAACTACTGGAGCATAATTATTACTATTAGCACAGCCTGACGTAGCTATTATAGCTAACAGGCTGAACAAAATTATTATTAGACGCTTAATCCCATAGTCCATTTAGAGACCTTTTCAAAAGCTGCATAGTTAGTTAAGTCTACCTGCAATGGAGTAATTGAAACATAGCCCGATTCCACCGCATGAAAATCGGTGCCAGGACCTGCATCTTGACCTGCACCTGGCGCCCCCACCCAATAAATAGTTTTGTTTTTTTGGCGTGGGTCAGGAGTTTTTATCATGGGTTCTGCACTGTGACGCTTGCCTAAACGGGTTACTTCAAAGCCACGTAATTCAGCTAATGGCAAATCTGGAACATTAACATTGAGAATTGTTGCGGCCGGCAGTGGATCTTT
>JAGLXC010000107.1 GCA_023133095.1 Gammaproteobacteria bacterium
CATAGAGCAAGAGCTTGATGCTTTTAAAATAGCATTAAAGGCAACCCGTAAAGATATTGCTAAGTTAGGAAAAGGGCTTTCTGATAAGGTTAAATCTGAAGAGCGTGCTTTATTTGATGCCTATTTGCAAATCTTAGATAGTCCTAGCTTAAAAAGAGATACGAAGAAAGAGATTCGTGCTGGTAACTGGGCGCCAGGTGCGTTAAAACGTGTTATCAAACAGCGGGTGTTACAATTTGAAGCAATGGAAGATGAATATTTGCGTGAACGTGCTTTTGATATTCTTGATCTTGGCGAACGTGTTTTAGCGCATTTGCAAATTAGTGAGCAGAAGGCCAGAATTCGTTATCCAAAGCAGACGATTTTAGTTGGCGAAAAAATTACGCCAGCTGCTATTGCTAAAGTTCCAGCAGATAGGTTAGTCGGAATTGTATCGCGACAGGGATCTCATGGTTCACATATAGCAATTTTAGCGCGAGCGTTAGGTGTACCAACTATTATGGGAGTAGATGAGGGGAGCTTAGCCAATCTACATAGAAAAGAGGCCATTATTGATGGCTATTATGGCCAACTTTATATAACCCCATGCAAGGAGGTGCGAGAAGAATTTGCTGCTTTAGCTGTGGAAGAACAGGCGTTAAATGACGAATTAATGAAGCTGAAGGATAAGCCCGCTCAAACTTTAGATGATCACTCTGTTTCCCTATTGGTAAATACTGGTTTACCAGTTGATATTGGCCACTCTTTAACAGTTGGCGCTGATGGTGTTGGTTTATATAGAAGCGAGATGCCTTTTATGGTCCGTGATCGCTTCCCAACAGAAGAGGAGCAGTATATTTTATATCGCCAACTGCTAAAAGTTTTTGCACCTAGGCCTGTAGTAATGCGTACTTTAGATATTGGTGGTGATAAATGTTTGCCCTATTTTCAGGTAAAAGAGGATAACCCATTTTTAGGTTGGCGTGGTATTCGTATTAGCCTTGATCACCCTGAAATTTTTCTGGTTCAAGTTAGAGCTATGTTACGTGCAAGTTTAGGACTTGATAACTTACAGATTATGTTGCCAATGATTAGTAGTTTGGCTGAAGTTGAGAGTGCGATACGTCTAATTAAACAGGCATATAATGAGCTAATTGAAGAACAACTAGATATAAAGATGCCTAAAATTGGGGTTATGGTAGAGGTGCCATCTGCAGTTTATCAAGCCCAGGCTTTAGCGCAACGAGTAGATTTCTTATCAGTTGGCAGCAATGATTTGACTCAATATCTTCTCGCAGTAGATCGCAATAATGCCCGTGTCTCTCATCTATATGACAGTTTGCATCCAGCAGTTATTAATGCACTATTGCAAATTACAACCGCGGTGCATCGTGAGCGCAATAAAACCGTTAGCATTTGTGGTGAAATTGCAGGTGATCCAGTTGCTATTGTCCTATTGCTGGCGATGGGATTTGATGCACTTAGCATGAATGCCAATCAAGTTTTACGGGCTAAATGGTTGATTCGTAAATTTACGCTAACACGTGCTAAAGAGCTCTTAAATGAGGTGAAAAAAATGGATGATGCAGTTGATATTCGTTATCACCTGGAGGCTGCTTTAGAAGCAGCAGGTTGTGCTGGCTTAATTCGTGCAGGAAAATAATGGATTGTTTTTTATTATATCTGATAACAGGTGTTATTGCTGGAACCCTATCTGGCATGTTAGGTATTGGTGGTGGCATTATTGTTATACCGCTCTTAGCGTGGATTTTGAAATCACAAGGCATCGCTTCTGATCTAATCATGCACATGGCAGCTGGTACTTCGTTAGCCATAATGATTTTTACAACTTTTTCATCCTGGTATGGCCATATAAAGCGCGGCGTTGTAGTTTGGGATATCTATCGTCGCCTATTAGCTGGTATAATTGTTGGCACAATTTTAGGCGCAGTGTTTGGGCATTTTTTACACAGTTCTATTTTAGAGCTAATTTTTGGAGTATTTATTTTTCTCGTCTCTTTACGCATGTTGATAGCGTTAAAACCTAAAGTAGGCCGCACCTTGCCAGGTCCTTTTGGCATGTTCAGTATGGCATTGGTGATTGGTGGTAAATCAGGTCTGCTCGGTTTAGGCGGCGGAGCCATCACAATTCCATTTTTAAGCTATTGCAATGTTCCAATCCGTAACACTATTGCTATCTCCGCCTCATGTAGCTTTACCATTGCAATTATTGGCACTATTAGCTACATTTTAACTGGTCAACACGCAGCTAACTTACCGAACTGGAGCTTGGGTTATATCTATCTGCCGGCATTTTGTGGTGTTGTTATAACAGGACCTCTATGCGCTCAATTTGGCGCCTATTTTTCCCATAAACTTCCAACTAAAATATTAACTAAAATCTTAGGCGCGGTTTTGCTGCTAGTAGCTATCCATATGTTGATAGGATTGCTGCCTTGATCATGTCAAAAAAGCCCCCATTTTTAACGGTTACAGCGTTAAAAATGCCGGCATTTTTCTCGCTTTAACTTGACTTTTCCCATGGAAGCTCTAAAATATAGAAAGGAGACGCTATAATGAATAGAAAAATCATCGATAAATTATGCGACTGGTTTCATCGATCTGATCGCAAGCCTATTGTCCTAAGGGGTGCTAGACAAGTTGGTAAGACATGGATTGTGCGTTACTTAACAGCTAAACTTGATATTGATCTTTTAGAGCTTAATTTCGAACGCGATCCCCATTTAAAAACTTTGTTTAGAAATAATGATCCGCAGAAAACACTCACCCAATTAGAGGCATTTTTTAACAAGAGTATTCAACCACGTAAATCACTTTTGTTTTTAGATGAAATTCAAGCCGCTCCAGAGTTGCTAGCTAAACTTCGTTGGTTTGCTGAAGAGCAACCAGAATTAGCGGTTATTGCCACTGGATCATTATTAGATTTTGCGTTGGATGAACATGAATTTAGTATGCCTGTTGGCAGAATTGGTTACATGTATTTAGAACCAATGTCATTTGAAGAGTTTTTATTAGCACAAGACCAACAGAAACTATGTGATTTTTTATCTAATTACACTTTACAAGACGAAATACCAGAAGCCATTCATAATAGGTTATGGGAATTTTTAAGAGAATATGTTTTTGTTGGCGGGATGCCAGCAGCAGTAAATGCTTGGAAACAAAACAAATCATTTTCCAGCATTAATGAAATACATCAAAATATATTAACCACATATCGAGATGACTTTGCAAAATATGCTAAACGAATTTCACATGAACGGTTAGAAGAGGTTTTTAGATCTATTCCCCATTTCATAGGACAAAAGTTCAAATATAGCTCTATAAATAAGGAAATTCGTTCTGAATCTTTGAAAAAAGCCTTAAATTTATTATGCAAAGCCCGTATTTGTCATAAAATATCTGCGTGTGCGGCAGATGGAATTCCAATCGATGCACATGTTAAAGATAATGTTTTCAAAGTGATTTTGCTTGATGTTGGGTTAGTTTCTGCAGCAATGGGCCTGTCTATTACAGAAATAGATAAGTTTGATAATGTGAAATTAATTAATGAAGGTGGTATTGCCGAGCAAATCACAGGGCAGTTATTAAGGTCAATTGTTCCACACTATATAGATGCAAAGTTGCACTATTGGGTACGAGAGAAAACCGGAGCAGAAGCAGAAATTGATTATATAGTTCAGCACGATATGCAGATTATTCCAATCGAAGTTAAAGCAGGAGCCACAGGAACACTGCGTTCATTGCATGCATTTATGAAGTCAAAAGGATTAAAAACAGCAGTTAGATTAAATTCAGATTATCCTAGTATAACTGATATAAAAACCAAAGATCATCTTGGGGGGGCGATAGAATATCAATTAATTTCGTTACCATTATATTTAACGGAACAGATCAATCGATTACTAGGATCTACCCCAAAATTTTAGCCTTAGGGCGTGGCGGTATGTTTTTAAATTTGTATTTAGGATAACCTAATCTTATCACCGTCAGCAGGTTAAGACCAGTAAACAAAACCACAGAAAGTAGAGTCAAGATTTACCCCTGGTAAGCAGCTCACTAAAATTTATAATTTTAGTAAAGTAGGCTGAGTCTCCCACTGACTCTGTAACACCGTTTACATGTATAAGAACAGGAAAGCAGGAGAAAGCTTTTGGCAAAGTCAGGCGAGATAATTTATCCTGCATCTCTTGAATGATGGTCGAGTTGATTTCATTTTTAGAAAATTTAATTTCACAAGCAAAAAGCGTATTATATTTTGTTTGGATTAAATAATCAATTTGGCAGCCTGGATGACGTGCGGTTTTGGTTTGAAAGTATGGGTTGTTAGCAATAATATCTTCTGGCTTTATATTAAGTATTTTTTGTATTAATAAGCGATTTCTTAATACCAGGTTTTCGAATTGCAAACCAATAACACTGCTCCAGCCAGGTAAGTTATTTATTGTTTCTGCAAATTGTCCCTGTTGAATTTTACTCCAATTAGGCTCAATATATTTCAAATAAAATCTTAAATAGTTGTCGCTCAAGCGATAATGACTTAACGCTGATTCTTTGCCTGAGCGGAAATGCCAGGTAAAGTCTTTATGAATAAAACCAACTGCGACTAAAATCTTTAAATAATCACTAATACTACCACTTTTTTTAAGCCCTAATTTGTTACAAATATCCTTAAATTCTAATGGTCCCGCAGCTAAAGTTTCTACAATTGCACGGTAAATCTTGTTTTTTTTGTTAAACAGATCGTGAAAAATATTATTGAACTCATTTACTAGCATCCCTTCTGGGGTGAAACACTGTAATCTAATGTTTTCATCAGCATTACAATCAGCTCTTATTTGTTCTAAATACCAGGGTATACCTCCGGTAACAGATAGTATCTTAAATTTCTCATAGACAGAGCCACTAAATTTAAGTGTATCTAAGAACTTATTGCACTCGGAAAGAGACAGTTCTTGTAAAGTTAACGTCAATGAGATTCGACCTAAATAACCTGTGCTGCTTAATATGTTTTTATCAATCCAATATGATACAGAACCACACAATATTAAAATCAATTTCGGGTTGTTTTTAAAATGAAGATCCCAGCTGTTTTTCAGTTTGCCTAAGAAATCAGGATCCAGGGAAGCCATCCATGAGACCTCATCCAGGATAATTATTGCTCTGCCTGATTTAGTGTGTTGCGCTAATTGCCAAAAGATATTACCCCAATCCTCATGGCTTACACCTGTAATTCCTTGCTCTGCCATAAGCCTAACGAACTCTTTACGTTGATAATCTTTGTTCGTTACCTTGTCTTCTGGCGGCAAGCCGGAAAATTTATAACAGTTATATTGTTTGGCAAATTCTTCTAGCATTCTGCTTTTGCCAATACGCCTACGTCCTTTTACTACAATTAAGCTAGCGGTTTTTTTGATTAAAAAAGCCCCCAATTGTGTTAATTCTTTTTCTCGACCAATAAACATTGCTACCTCTTTTTATCTCATGAAAATGACTTTTTGCATTATCGTGAGATGATTATAGCACAATAAACTATCTCACGAAAATGACTTTTTGCATTATCGTGAGAT
>JAGLXC010000108.1 GCA_023133095.1 Gammaproteobacteria bacterium
ATGAAGGTTATGGATCAGCAGGAGTTGCTGTTCTGGTTGAATGTTTGAGTGATAATCGTAATCGTACTGTGGGAGAGGTTCGCCATGCCTTTAGTAAAGCTGGTGGTAATTTAGGAACCGATGGCTCTGTAGCTTATCTGTTTGAAAAGCGTGGCATAATCACCTTTGCGCCCGAGAGTGATGAAGATAAGATCATGGAATTAGCTTTAGAGGCTGGTGCTGATGATGTAGAAGCTAATGCAGATGGCAGCATTGATGTTGTGACTACGCCAGAGAGCTTTTCTGCCGTGCGTGATGCTATTGCGGCTGCCAATGTTGAGTATGAAAATGCTGATGTTACAATGCTGCCAACTATGCAAACAAGCTTAGATCACGATGCAGCAGAAAAGGTGCTGCGTTTAATTGATATGTTGGAAGATTTAGACGATGTTCAAAATGTCTACCATAATGCCGATATTCCCGACGAAGTTTTAGAGAAATGGCAATAATCTTAGGCGTGGATCCTGGTTCACGCATTACAGGTTTTGGGCTTATTAGCTCTAATGGAATGCAGCATAAATATCTTGCTAGCGGTTGTATCCGCGTAGGAGATAAGAGTTTTCCTGAGCGGTTGCAGCAGATTTTTGCCGATCTTACCGAAGTTATTAAGCAATATAAACCAGAGGCTGCAGCTATTGAACAGGTGTTTATGCATACTAATGCTAGTGCTGCTTTAAAATTAGGTCAGGCCAGAGGGGCAGCTATTACAGCTTTAGTAAACCAGAAGCTTAAGGTCGCAGAATATTCAGCCAGGCAGATAAAGCAGGCGGCTGTTGGTTATGGCGCGGCTAGTAAAGCTCAAGTTCAGCATATGGTAAAGCTATTGTTGCAGTTAAAAGGTGATGTGCAGGAAGATGCGGCTGATGCTTTAGCTGCGGCTGTATGTCATGCTAATACTATAGGTAGAGGAGAATTGTAATATGATTGGCAGATTACGTGGAATTATATTAGAAAAACAGGCCCCAAGTTTGGTGCTGGAGGTTAATGGTGTTGGTTATGAGCTGCAGGCGCCTATGAGTACTTTCTATCAGTTGCCTGATATTGGGAAAGAGACAGTTTTGTTCACCCATTTTGTAGTGCGTGAAGATGCGCAACTTTTATATGGATTTGTAAAGCGAGAAGAGCGAACCCTGTTTCGCGCCTTGATCAAGGTAAGTGGCGTTGGTCCCAAATTAGCCTTAACCATCTTGTCAGGCATTGATCCTGATACATTTGTGCGTTGCATCCAAGATGGTGATGTTAGTACACTGCAGAATTTACCTGGAATTGGCAATAAAACCGCAGAACGTCTGTTAGTTGAAATGCGTAACCGCCTAAAAGATTGGCAAATAGAGAGTCAAACTGGCGGTGTTGCTACAGTAGGGAATGCAGCAGTAAAAGATGCTTTAAGCGCTTTGTTAGCTTTGGGCTATAAACCGCAGGAGGCCAATCGAGCAGTCGCAAAACACAAAGATAAAAATCTTACCAGTGAAGAGTTGATTCGTGTGGCGTTGCAGGATATGGCAGCAGGATGACAAGTATATAGTATTTGCATTTGTGCGATCTTATGCTATATTGTTACGCAGAGGTACACTCCAATGCGTAATAAAAATCTATCAATAAAATAATTCTTTTGCGCCGCTCTCCAATCGCGGTTTAGGCGCAATATCTATTTGTTTACTAATTTTTAATTAAAGGTTTTTTTATGCAACAATTACAATTACATTCACAATCTAAATTGGCAACCTTAGCCCCTCTGTTTTTAGTATTAATCATTGATGCTATGGGTATAGGTTTAGTATTGCCTTTATTAGGTCCAATGTTTATCAGTCACACCAGTGCTTTTGTGTCTACCAATATGTCGACAGGCATGCGCGATCTTTTATATGGCACAACCTTGGCTATGTTCTGTTTTTTTATGTTTTTCGGTGCGCCTTTTTTAGGGGATTTATCAGATCATCTGGGCCGGAAAAGGGTACTGCTTATCTGTCTTTTTGGGACAGCTGTAGGCCTCGTGATTTCAGCAATAGGCGTGGATATTAAAAGTGTTTTTTTGTTAATTGCAGGTCGAGGCGTTACTGGCTTTATGTGTGGTAGCCAGGCTTTGGCGCAAGCAGCTATCGTTGATATTAGCGATGATACAAATAAGACGATCAATCTAAGTTTGATATCGCTCGCAAGTTGTATTGGCTTTGTTTTAGGGCCAATAATGAGTGGTTTGCTTACTGGACCAAGTTTATTGCAAAAATATGGTTTAGCTTCGCCATTTTGGGTAGGGGCAGTACTGGCGCTATTAAATGGAGTGGTGTTGGTTTTTACCTTTAGAGAAACTTTTTTCCCTAAAGCTGTACAGCGTTTGCATTTAACTAAAGGGATTAAGGTGTTTATTGCTGCATTTACCAATAAGTCAGTCAGGAGATTAGCGATAATCTATTTAGTAGCTGAGCTTGGATTTTCGCTCTATTTTCAGTTGATTCCGATATATTTAGTTAATGCTTATGGAGCAACTAGCGTTCAGATTAGTCATGTTATGGCCTTTAT
>JAGLXC010000109.1 GCA_023133095.1 Gammaproteobacteria bacterium
CTGAGACAATTTCCAAAAGCGGGGTGCCAGCACGATTTAGATCAATGCCAGTTAGACCACCCAAACCCTCATGCACAGATTTTCCTGCATCCTCTTCCAGATGGGCGCGGTTAATGCTAATGCGTTTTAACTCATTATCTGCGAGTGCAATCTCCAGATGGCCATTTTTTACAATTGGTAAAGCATGTTGAGTGATCTGATAGCCTTTAGGCAGATCGGGATAGAAGTAGTGTTTGCGACTAAAAATTGAAATTGGGGCAATTTCAGCTGCAATACTTAAGCCAAATTTTATTGCCAGCCGTACAGCCTCAAGATTTAGTGCCGGCAGCACTCCAGGCATGCCTAAATCAAGCAAAGAGACCGATGTATTAGGCTCAAAGCCATAATTCACCGGCGCACCAGAAAAGAGCTTGGTTTTGGTTGCAAGCTGCACATGTACCTCTAAGCCGATTACTGTTTCCCATTGCATAAGATTTTTTAGTTGTTTGGTTGTGATTAATCTAATCATTGTAAAGAGAAATAGGTGGCGAAACAACCATAAGTTTGGCGCTATATGGGGCTTTAGTCTTGCTAAAAGTGATTTTTAGCGCCACTTATAAGGTAGTTATAAGTGGCGGTAAAATCATGAAATCTGAGAGCGGTATCGGATGGCTTCAAACATTAGCTTGACTTTGTGTCTCTTATGGGATACGGTTTATTGTGAAAATTATTAGGCAAAAGTCGATAGAAATTTACCTTACTGAAGATGATTATTAAGAAAGCAATTGTCTATTGGAAAGATTATTTATTGAGGTAAATCATGGTTAAAAGTATTAAATATCAAGATTATTTGATTGAGTCGTTAAAAGATCCAGAGGAGGCAGCAGGATATCTTGATACTGCATTAGAAGGTGGTGATGTTTCAGTGTTTCTTTTAGCATTACAAAATGTTGTCAAAGCTCAAGGTGGTGTTGGTAAGCTTGCAGCAAAAACTCACAAAAGCAGAACTAGCCTGTACAAAGCTTTTTCAAAAGAGGGGAATCCCTATCTTAAGAGCATTAATAATATCCTCAAAGCAATGGGAATGCATCTTGCTGTGGTGTATGCGGAATAGAAGAGTGTCCCCCAGAGACGGTGTTGATTTCTATTTTGACAAGGATTATTTTACGGTAACTTGATTGCTCTGTGCTATAATACTGGGGAGGAGAAATGACAACGATGGCGCTAACATTTGATACTTTAAAATATGCTAATAGATTAAAAGCGGCAGGCTTAGATCCAAAAATTGCCGAAGCTCAAGCCGAAGCAGAGGCTGAAGTTTTTGCAGAAGCACTAGATAACCAACTTGCGACAAAACAGGATATTAAAGATTTACACTCTGAAATCCAGCAAATTCGTTCTGAACTGACAATCAAACTTGGCGGCATAATGGTAGGTGGTATAGGATTGATAGCTACTTTGTTAGTTATATTTCACGCCGCAGGATAAATTTTCCACGTATGGGCACCTGCAAGGGGCGCCCGAAACTCAAATTAAGAGTGTCCCCCAAATACGGTATTGATTTTTATTTTGACAAGGATTATTTTACGGTAACTTGATTGCTCTGTGCTATAATACTGGGGAGGAGAAATGACAACGATGGCATTAACATTTGATACTTTAAAATATGCTAATAGATTAAAAGCAGCAGGCTTAGAGCCAAAAATTGCTGAAGCCCAAGCCGAGGCAGAGGCTGAAATTTTTGCAGAAGCATTAGATAACCAACTTGCAACCAAGCAAGATATTAAAGATTTACGTTCTGAAGTGCAGGTTATAGACTCTAAGGTGGACAGGTTACGTTCTGAACTGACAATCAAGCTTGGCGGCATAATGGTAGCTGGTATAGGATTAATCGCTACCCTGTTAGTTATATTTCATGCAGCAGGATAAATTTTCGGAACCTGTCTATGCCAATCAGTAACCTGTTGATATCTATGAGCGACATTTAACAGCTTTGCTTCAGCGAAATAGTTACCAATCAGTTGCATTCCAACTGGCAGCCCTTCGGTAAAGCCCGCTGGCATAGAGAGCGCTGGCAGGCCGGCCAAATTGACTGGACTCGTGTAGATATCATTTAAATACATACTAATCGGATCATGAACTTTGCCTCCCAATGCAAATGGCGGCGTAGGCGTAGTTGGCCCCAGAATAATATCTACCTTTTCAAAGGCAGCTTGAAAATCTTGCCGAATCAGCTGGCGTACCTTTTGGGCTTTAAGATAATACTCATCTATATAGCCCTTAGATAATATATAAGTGCCAATCATGATTCGGCGTTTTACTTCAGATCCAAAGCCCTCAGCCCTGGAGCGCGCATATAGATCATCAATATTAACTGGGTTAGAGCAGCGATGACCAAAGCGGATTCCATCAAAACGAGCTAAATTAGAGGCGCACTCAGCTGGCGCAATAATATAATATGTTGGAATCGCAAGCTGAGAGCGAGGTAGCTCTATCTCTTGCACCGTAGCACCCAGCTTTTTTAGTTCGCAAATAGCCGCCTCAATTTTTACAGCGATCCCTGAATCTAAACCTGCGCCAAAAAATTCAGCTGGCAGGCCAATTTTAAGGCCTTTTATCGATTCATTGAGCGTAGCGCTATAATCTGGCGCGGCTGTAGTTACGCTGCTTGAATCTTTTGGATCAAAACCAGCCATAACATTAAGCAGCAACGCCATATCGGCCGCGCTATGGCAAATAGGACCAGCTTGATCAAAGCTTGAGGTAAAGGCGATCATGCCGTGACGTGATACCCGGCCATAAGTAGGTTTAAGCCCCATGACACCACAGAAGGCCGCCGGCTGGCGAATCGAGCCGCCAGTGTCGGAACCCGTGGCAGCTGGGACTAAGCGTGCTGCCACCGCTGCAGTTGAACCGCCAGAGGAGCCGCCTGGCACAAGCTTACAATCCCAGGGGTTTAGCGTTGGCCCATAGAAACTGGTTTCATTCGATGTGCCCATAGCAAACTCATCTAAATTAGTCTTGCCCAAAAGCACCATGCCGGCATCAGCTGCTCGTTCGACAATAGTTGCGCTGTAAGGCGCAATAAAATTATCCAGCATTTTCGAAGCGCAGCTGGTCTTTACCCCTTCTGTGCAAAAACTGTCTTTATGCGCTATTGGAATTCCAGTTAAAGGGGTAGCAGTGCCATCTGCCAGGCGCTTATCCGCATTTAGCGCTGCCTTTAGCGCCGCCTCTTCGGTCACAGTAATAAAACTATTTAACTTGCGATCAAATTGGTTAATGCGAGTCAAAAAGGTCTGGGTTAGCTCCACGCTGGAGTAGCGCTTAGCGCGCAGATCCTCGGCTATTTCAGTTATAGATTTTCTATGCATCTAATCTTCTGCCTTAGAGGGATCAATAACCTTTGGAACCAGGTAGAGTCCATCTGCCATAAGCGGCGCATTCAACTCCTGCAATTCAGGCGCGACAATTTCGGAAACATCATCATCTCTAAGGTGCTGAAACCCCGCAAGCGGGTGTGCTAGCGGCAAGATGCCATCAGTTGGCACCTCCATGATCTGCTCTACCAGAGCCAGAATCTTAGCCAGATTTTCCTGATGCGCACTAATCTCAGCGCTGGTCACCTCCAATCGCGCTAGTCGGGCATATTTTTTAATCTCAGCTTCAGTTAAAGTATTCATGTGGGTAATCTTATGTTTTACATAGATTTTGTCAAATGTTTTTCCTTGTGCGCTCTTATTTAGGTATACTATCTAGTAATAAAGTTATTTTCTGCAGGAGATACCATGCTACAAAGATTATTAAAAAAACAGTGGGCTTTTACTCTAATTGAACTCTTATTTGTTATCGCAATCATTGGGGTGCTGGCATCTCTTGGTGTCTCTATGAT
>JAGLXC010000011.1 GCA_023133095.1 Gammaproteobacteria bacterium
AAAATCCAATCGCTTTGGGTATAAACATGACATTACCATTACAATCCCGTAATTTTCAAGTTTTTACTACTTATTTACGGTATAATTCATTTGTGTACTTAACCATTATAGAAGCAGGCATTCACCAATGCGAATACTATTAGTTGAAGATGAAGAAAAACTGGCTGCGTATGTAAAAGCCGGGTTAGAGCAAAATGGTCACATCGTTGACAGAAGCGGCGATGGCCAGAACGGTCTTTTTTATGCAGTGGTTTATAAAACGACTAGTTATTATTACTATAGCAGGTGTTTTAATATTATTGCTAATTAGCTTTCTAATGATAAATATTGGCCTGAAACCATTGTATAAATTTGTTGATGAGATAACCAACATTGGCGCAGAAGATTTAGGACTGGCAATTGTTGACTCTATTTTAAAAGCACATAATGGATTTGTTACGGTAAAGCGCAATCGTCCGCATGACTTAATAGTAACGCTATATTTTCCGAAATAGTAGCAATTTAAATTTACAAAAAAATTAATTTTCCCTTGCGTATGCTATAGCAAATGCTATATTTGAATGATGACGATTAATTCTCTACTATCTCAAATCACTCTTGGTGAAGATAGCACTCGCCAATTCAAGGTAGATATAAAAAATGCAGAATCCTTAGCTTCAGAAATGGCGGCGTTTTCTAACACCTGCGGCGGATCAATTTTTATTGGGGTAGCTGATGACGGATCTATTCCTGGGCTTTCGCAAAAAGATGTAACTCGCATTAACCAACTCATTAGCAATGCAGCAAGCCAAGGAGTTCGCAGTCCACTGACTGTTGAGACAAAAAATGTGGCAGTAGAAGATGGCCGCGTTGTCATAGCACTAACTGTATCCAGGGGAATCGACAAACCCTATTTTGACAAAAATGGCGTTATCTGGCTAAAGGCTGGATCGGACAAGCGAAGGGTGAACTCCAAGGAGGAGCTTCGCCGCCTGTTTCAAATGTCTGATCAATTCCACGCCGATGAACTACCAACTAAAGCAGGTATAGATAAACTGGATAAGTTGCGTTTTCGTGATTTTTTACGCGATGTTCATAAGCAGGAGTACCCAGATTCTCAAGAAGAATTGACCAAATTACTGCAGAATCTGAATCTGGCTACTGATGATGGCATGTTGAATCTGGCTGGGGTGCTGATGTTTGCCGAACGGCCAGAATGGATCAAACCACAATTTGTAGTCAAAGCAATCCGTTATCCCGGCAATGAAATTCACGCGACCGATTATATGGATACCGAAGATTTTGATGGACCATTACCTAAGATTTTTGCTGATTCTATGGCTTTTGTCATGCGTAATCTACACAAGATTCAGGCCGGACGTGGAGTAAATGCTCCAGGAACAGCGGAAATCTCAGAGAATGTCTTTGAGGAGCTGCTGGTCAATGCTCTGGCACACCGAGATTATTTGGTAAGCGCACCAATCCGCCTATTTATCTTCGACAATCGTATTGAAATTATCAGCCCTGGCCATCTGCCTAACAACCTAACAGTGGAAAAAATCAGGGCAGGCAATTCCAATATCAGGAATCCCATTCTAGTCTCCTATGTGGCCAAAGGATTGTTGCCTTATCACGGCCTTGGCTCTGGCATCAAACGTGCTCTCGCTAAATGGTCAAATATAGACTTTGCTGATGACCATGATGGCTGCCTATTTACTACCACAGTTCATAGGCAGCCATTAGAAGAACTTATGCTTGCAGGCGCCCCTATAAAAACGCCGGTTAAAGCGTCGGGAAAACGTCGGGAAAGCGTCGGGAAAGCGTCGGGAAAGATTCTTGCTGCGATTCGCGATAAAAGCACGATCACTATACCAGAACTGGCTAAATTGATTGGGATTACTGAACGATCAGTGCAACGAAATATTCAAAAACTTCAATCTGATGGCTTACTGCAACGTATTGGAGGAAGAAAAGAGGGGTATTGGAAGATAATAGAATAATGAACTATTACAAGTTAACGCTGCACTCTCTCTTTGATCTTTTCATAATCCTGCTTATTATCTAAGTACGCAGCCAAAATCAATCCATTCAAACCAATATACAAGCGATAGCAGCGAATTCGCCTGTCAAAATGTTGGATATCTATCTTATTCTCAGCATAGTAACTCTTGAATTCTTTCGCATATTCAATTTCATTAGAAGACCAGAAATCAAGCCAGGCAATATCATATAAAAAATCCCCATACTTTGATTCTGCCCAATCCAATATTCCTGTAATCTTGCCTTCATCAACAACCAAATTATCGAAACCAAAATCACCATGCACCAGATGTTTTTCCTCAGGAATATAAGCAAACAAGTTAAATAATTGATTAAAACAAGCGTCAAAAAATGCTCGATCAAGAATAGATTTGTCAAATAATTGTTGGACATCAATTTCCGGAAATTTGTGATTATAAAATGCTGTAAGAGCTAAACGCCAACTATCATTTCGCCCAACCCCATTTTTATCCATCAAACCAAAACCTTTTTGATTTTTCACATTAATTAAACGCATAGCCTCAATAGTTTTTATTAGCTCGGGCAGTATATCTTTAGCACTCTTTATATCCAACTTATCATGAGTAACTCCCTGGCACTTAGATGCAATGGAGTAATAATATTCATTATCATACCTACCCTCTTTTACTATTTTTGGAATAGGCAATAGATCACCAAAATGTTGATATGCATAAATATCTTTCTGAAAGTCTTGTTCGTGCCTATTTATTCGCACGACATACTCCTGTTTTTTAGCGACAAACAAATAAGCTTCAGAGAACATGCCGGCTGACAGCCTGGTTAAAATCGATATATCTTCTTCCATTTCCTTTGACAGAAACTCTTGTAGCTTTAATTGATCTCTTTCCAACACCATTTCAATCCTCTGTCACTTTCATTGTTAATGATTTTGACTACATTTTAGATACTAATTATTATGGTTGCAATAACTATTATGCCAATTGCTACTATTTGAAACTTAGATAGGCGTTCTTTAAAAACCAGAACTGACAGTCCAACAATGACTAAGCTCCTTAAAGAAAATAAGGGCGCTACCACACTTGCCGGCCCACTTTTTAACGCAGACGCATATAGAAACATACCTAAAAACGAAAATACTCCCATAATCATACCAAGAGAGAAACTTTTAGAAAACAGCAACGTATCTCTACTGCCGTTCATTACGACTCCCTTTAGGCTAAAACTCATACATGCTAAAACATATGCATATAAAAGCACTAATGTATTGTTAAAGCTATACTCTAAGGTGATCTTTAACCCACCCTCTCTAATAAATACAAATAGTATTGCCAACAAAACATACAAATACCACTGTTTATCTTTAATCTTCATGGTTTCATTCGGATCATACTTTAACAAGGATACTGCTAACAAAATCAAGAATAGAGTTATATTTTATACCATAAAATTTTGACATAAGTTCAAGATAGGATGAAACAGAGACATCATATAAAGAGCCAATGTATTGCCGATCTCTATATAATTGTTCAATAACCTGAGCAATTTCAGACGATATCCCCTCTTTATAAAAATAGAAATCACTATTTTTACTATTAATTCTACCCGCATTTAAAACTGCAACCGTTGGATGGCTAATACCACTGGTTATATTCATCCCCAACTCAATTACGTTTTTATATTCTACCAATTTAGTCGGAAAAAAAGGCTGTAAAACACCTTTCACCTCTTCTGCATCACCAGCTGGGATTGTTGCTATTCCCATAGAATCTTTAATCTCTATAATGTTAACCAAACCTGGTTCTTCAGCTCTACATGCATATGGAAGAGAAGAGATATCTGCAATAATTATCTCTTTGCCAATTGCTTTACGCCTTAGCTTTTGAGACAAATACAGGGAAGTAAAATTTGCAGCTAATGCAACCACTATTTGTCCAGAAGATAGATAGGGTAAGATTTTCTCAAACTGAGTTTCATGTGCATTAGTAGGCAACACCAGAAATATCACCTCAGCGCCAGCAACAGCCTCTTTCGTATTAGTTGTAACATTTTTAATTTCTGCTACACCATTTAATTTACCATAACACTTAATTTGCCTGGTTTTTTTGATTTCACAAATAGCACCAGGGTGTGACTCATCTGCATATAGTGTTACATCGCAACCATTCATTGTTAGATGAGCCGCAAGAGCTTGCCCACCATGACCGCAACCAATTATTGTAGTTTTCATAATATTTTCTCCAGTAATTTTATTAAAATAGACAAATACATTATTACTGAAGCAGATTACACAAATGTGATATTTAAATTATAATCCTGTAATCTTTATATGATTATTAGGGATATTTACGGTATTGTCACACTGCATCCAACTTTATAAACTAGATTTTCCATACTAATATAAAACTTATTGGAGAATTACTTATGAATAAAATAGCACTACTATTTCTAGCATGTTTATGCTTCTGTACCTGCAGCATGGCAAACACACCATCGCCGCAAGGAACTGTAACTCTAACTATAACTTGCGTTAACAATACGCCTATATATCTTAACCCACATGCGGGCTTAGGAGGATATTGTACTGCGTCTAACGCCAATAATAGCTTTAACAACACTATCTTTGTTAGACCAGGGACATCGCAAACCATCGTGCATAACTTCTCTTATGATGACATCTTAAATCTTAACGCACATACAGATTATTCATGCATTAACAGTAAATGCGTTGGTGGTTCTGCTGGTGATGAATATATTACCAGCGTAGGCGATAAAGTTAACCAGCTTCAGTCAAGTAAATGGGAGTTTGATATAAATTGGGATAGAACGAATCATCAACCGGTTCTGGTAATGAAGGCTAATTAAAGGACTAATTCAATTGCCCTGGAAAGATTTCCAGGGCAATGAATAAATTCTCACCTAACTATGGGGGGGCCAGCTGGAGCAGGAGGGCCCGCAACAGGGCCAGCTGCAGAGTCTGTAGCAGCATCAGGATTCGACCAAACACTTAGCCTCCCACTAACCAGGCGGCGGACATCTGCCGCTGCCGCCTCACTGGGTTGCTTAGCTCCACCTGCCGATTCTATACCTTTATTTATCAAATTCTTGCTACAGCTCAACATAGCCAGCGCTAATTTCAGCATTACGGCAACATTTTTTTGCTTCACAGCCACAGAAAGCATTTTTTTGCCGTAATCACGTATTGCGTCTGGATGTACTTTACTATTTGACTCTAATACACACAGTACTATTTCATCATGACCGCGTGAAGCTGCATCATATAATGACGATTCAACAACACTATTTTTATAAGCACTGCAAACTGCTCCACGAGACACCAACCACCTAACCATACCGAGCTTGCTATTCACTACAGCATAATCAAGAGGAGTCCAGTATGTGGCTCTTACTGTTGAAGAGAATAGTTGATTAATATCTGCTCCTTCCTTAACCAACGCCGTTGCTGCCTCTATATTGCCGGCATAAGCAGCTGTATGAAGCGGTGCACCATTATAAGCATCGCTTATTTCATTAAGCTTCCCTCTAGCAGCAGCAATTAATTGGTCTACATTTACATTACCAGCTACAATAGCCTCATGAAGTAAGCGTAACACCTTTTTTGTGCTACCAATGTCATCGGACGAATTATGCATATCTTTTCTCCAGTTTCAATAGTTATAAAAATACCATAGGCATATAGCTTAGCATATGAATATTAAGGAAACCTTATGGGTTATATAGAAAATTTACCACTTTAAAATCGAACCATCAGGCCAGCCAACTTTGCCACCTCTACCAATATCTATACCAGTAAAGCTGTTGTTATCAGCAAGCTGTAAGGTATTGCCATCAGAATCAGGGTCGACCCAGATTCCCCAACCCTCTCTCGCATCAGCATTTATAGTAAAGCTATCATTATCTGCAACAACACTATTTATGCCAGAAACAGCATCGGTGCTATGCAATCCTACATTAATGCCATAAGCCGATCCCATGGCTCCTGTTGTAGACGCATCAACCGTACTGTTAATTATGTCTATGCTATTATTATAAACACTATGGTCACCGAACCCCAAATAACCGCCATAACCAACTAACAAACCAAAACCATTACCAGATCTAAAACTATAGTCTGTTACATCGCCATTACCAGTTAAAGTGCTATCTGCAATGTTGACATTGTTATCTGCTATTGCAACATTATCTGCGCCTAAATTTCCGAGAATACCGTAACCAACTAGCAGACCGTAGCCATTTGCGCTATAGGCTCCAGAACTATTATTTAAGCCTGTTCCTGTAAGCTCACTATTAGCGTCAACGATAATTCTGTTTTGCGCGACAGAAAATCCTCCGCCCCAAACTATACTACCAACTCCAAAACCAACCGCCAGTCCATAGCCATTACCAGAATATTGGGTATTAGCACCTCCAATACCTGAACCAGTTAATTTTGAACTGCTAACATTAACATGGTTGTTAGTTACATCTAAATTCGCAAAACTTGCACCACCAAAACCATAGCCAACCAATAAACCATAGCCATTACCAACATCAAAACCAGAATCATAAAAGGTAGATTGCGCAATATTGTTGCCACTGCCAGTCAGAGTACTGTTATAAATATTGATAATATTATTTGCAACTGATAGATCAACGCCATCTACTCCGGTCGCAAAACCATAACCAACTAACAGACCATAACCATTGCCAGAATACATACTATCATTTCCAATTGTGCCTGTTCCAGTTACGGTACTGTTGTAGATATTAATTGTATTGTCAGCGATCGTCTGCAAACTATCACCGGGATAGTAGCTATCACCAATTAATATGCCATAGCCATTGCCGGAATAATCACCACTTGTAGCCGAGCCATTTCCACTAATAACACTATTATTTTCAACGGTTATGGTTTCTCCCTGGCCATCAGCATAAATTCCATAACCATTACCTGAATAGTCAGCGTTGGTTGTCTCGGCTGTTCCATTAACTGTGCTATTTGAGATAGTTAAACTGCCTCCATTGGTCATAACAATTCCTGCAGCATTAGCTTGACTTATTCCACCTGAATCATAGCCATAAATCGTAGAGTCGCTAATAGTAACATTGGAGTTATTCATAGCAATACCAATGGTATAACCATTTGGCCCATTATTTGAACCAACTAAAACATGACTAATATTTACATTATCAGCATTATCTATGGTAATACCAGTATCAAACTGATCCTCATTATCAATAACAGTTACATAACTTAAGTCATCATCGTCAGTTAAGGTTAAGTGACCAAGATAGACATCTCGATTAATTGGATCTTTGTAATCAGCACTTCTACCTGCTATTGTTTGATCATTATATAGAGTAATATTACTATCATTATCATAAACACCAGGGCTTAAATAGATCACCGATCCATCAGGAAACTCTGATTCAATTTCATTTATGGTAGACTGATCTAGATCATCAGCATTATAAGGATTTTCATAAGTACCGTCACCGCTATCTCCTTCTGCAGCCACATTAGCTACGTTAGCATTAGTTGTTTCTGCTGGATTGTCGCCCTCAAAAAACACATAATCATCACCAACTACACCGCGGCCCTCATCTACAATTTTATCGGTAGTAGGAATACTATTTGCAACCCCGAGCGTCCCCAAATTACGCTCAATTGGATCATACAAGCGTTGCTCTAAATCTTGATCATCAACTGGTTTATTTAGCCCTTTAGCCAAACCATTTAACAATACTTTAAAACCAATCATCACTACATTATGTTGGCTGTTATCATAGGTATCTGCTACTTCAAAGGTTAAATTCTGGCTGGCCCTTAACGTTAAACGACCGCCGATTCCAGTTACATCTGAGCTATGCTCCATATTAAAATAGTAGCCATCAAGATAGAGCTTTACTGGCATTTTGTTCACGCTAAATAATTTTCTGCCAATCTCGGCATCAGCGCCAGCGCCAACTTCTTCATAATCAATCCAATAGTGATCAGTTTTGGTATTATCCTTAAAATCTTCATATTTACCACAACCATAAGATTCTGCCCAGGCTCCATTTTTCCAGCTCTTATTGCCAACCGGAATATAGCCATTAGCCCGAAAATCCCAAATGCGGCCTAAGCTCTCTATACCTGGACTTACAACCCAAAAGTCATGACCGCCTGGAGAGCTATTTAA
>JAGLXC010000110.1 GCA_023133095.1 Gammaproteobacteria bacterium
ATAGTTATCATGATGCCATGATTAAGTCTATAGTTAGCTATAGGATCATGTTCCCCACCTATTAATTTGAGATCGCTGGTGATGCAGCCAGGGAAATCAATATTAGTTTCTATATCATCAAGATTAGCCAAACAAAAATCGTACAAAACTGATGATGCGCAAATATCTTCATCTTTCCTATAAATACTAACAACGCCTCTAGGTATGATGTTAATCCAGCCTGAATAAAACGCAAAAAGGTTAGCGGCTCCATTTATTTCTTGGCGATATTTTTTATAAATCAGATCAAACTGTTCCTCAGGGAACTGCTCCTGCAAAAAGACTAAAAAACCATCAAAATCATCAAATCGCCGCCTATAGGCATTAACATTATTTATGCGAACTCCTGCGCCTCTAAGATAGTCACGCAAAATATTATCATCAGAATCTCCTTCGTCCCTATTGCAAAAGCACCAATCATTTTCAACAATCGCTGCTTTTATGTGTTGATTCATTGTTCGCATTAACTCTTCTTTAGTTAAAATATAGCGCGGCTCTGTAATTGCTAGTTGCGTTGGGCTTATCTTAGTTCCTAAAAGAGCTAATAAATTTTGCAGTCTTATAAAACTATCTGTGTCTTCAGCCTGTTCTATTAACGTTAGCAAGATTTCTCTTACCTGTAACACATATTCTTGTTCCGCAAACATATCCAGAACCATTGGATAGTCTGTAATAGATCCAAATATATGCCGCATTAACAAACCTTTTCTGTCATTTAAAATAATGTTTAGCAAAATAAATTTACTTTCTGCAGGATCTGGCGTTGCATGAAGTCTTTCCATAATAGTTTGCACGACAGGGATTATGTTTGTACCGGCTAATTCTTGTAATCCAAAATAATCTGCTACTGCTCCTGCAAATCTTACATTATCTAAAGCAAGCTGATAAGTAAATTCTGTAGGATGATCCAAATCAGCAAACAGTATTATGCTGTATTTTGCTAAGCCTATTTTAGCGCCATCAAAACCAACTTCATCTTGAAAAACCATCCTTAAACTCTGTGTAGGTGCATTATAGATAAGTTTGGGCGTGATATTATTTACACCACCAAATCCACGTAAAACACCTACATGTTGTGGCAACCAATTTTCGTTAACCACATTAGAGGCCACATAGGCAAAACCAGTTTCAATTTTTTCACTTTGATCTATTTCTATTTTTGCACCTTGAATTAAAGCAGCAATAGCTCTTTCGCGCAATATTACATCAGTTATACCAACTGCTTGCTCAAGGTAAGCACGAAACAAATTTAATTTAGTAATACCTCGTTCTATCGTTTCTACTTTCGGCAAACGCTTGATATCATTTGATGTTAAAAAAAACTCATGTTGTGGAGCATGTCTGGCAAATTCTCCTGCTTGTTTGTTGTTAGCATCTTCTAGCTGTTGTGCTGCAATGGTACCTTCTCGTAGCATTTGTTGTAGCACTGTAAAATCACGCTCTATTTGCGCAGTAAGAAACTCTGATAATTCAACTGAAATCATTGATTCACCTATTGGGTGTATGTTTGTTAATATTTTTATTCCCCTCTTTGTGACAGCTATTTCCAGATCATTTGGATTTCTAGTTTTTACAACATATAAATGCATCTGCAAAAACAGAATTATCAGCTTTGTCAAATCAGGTCTGGTGTATTGCCCAAAAATAGCTGCCATATTTACTCTACGCTGCTGATAATCTGGCTCGGTTATTCGTACTAAAATGTCTCTTAGCTCTTCACAAAGTTCATGAGGCAAACCTAAGGTAAATAAAGAACTAAAATCAGTAGCTACAGCACATTTATCAGGAAAATTTGGATCATCACTGACTGGAATATGTAGACCTAAAAATCTAGCAATAGTAATCGCTAGTGGGAACATTTCCGATGCCCAGCCGAAACATTTTTTCTCTTGCACATCCACCATTTCTGGAGAGGCATAGGTATTGTCTAAAGGACTAACAAATTCTGCGCCTTTAAAATCAGCTAAAGTTAAACAGCTACTAAAATCTATGAGATAAGCCAAGTCTTGCTCAGAATCATAGATAAAATTTTCGGGCTTTAAGTCCCCATGCATAACATAACCATGATTATAAAAAGTTTGTAGCGCAATAAGACAAGCCTTGATTACTCTTATCTTTGTTGGCATATCTAATGCTAAAATACAATCTTCACTTAAAGGTACTCCTGACAATTTTGGCATAATCATTGCATTTGTACGTCTAATTGCATTTGCATCAATTCTTATATCTTCTGGGTTTAGCAAAACTGTAACAGGATAAATGACATTTGTTATATCAACCTCTCTGCGTGTTAATTTCAACCGATTATCAATATCATCATTTGTATACCAATCGCATTCGGCAACTTTAATGATTTTTGGTATTGCCATTTCTATTTGCAATCTTCCACCAAAATTATGCATTACACAGCTACTTTCATATACTCTTCTTTTTTTATCTTTAGTTTCACTTAATAACTCAGTCAGGATGCGAAATTCATCAGCAGCTGTTTTTAAAACAAGCAGATCGATACCTGCTATATTCACTTCAAACATTAACCTATCTGCTGGCAACTCGACATGATCTAAATCAAGGCGCAACAATTCTTCTGGATTTAATGTTTTCATTGGGAGAATTCCTCTTTAAGGATTAAATGAGGTTACAGGTGCTGACGCTTCATTAAGATGATGCTTAGCCCTCATTTCTGCAATTAGCCTGGATAAAATTTCCCTATCATCTGCGTCATCATCTAACATTAGTGCATCATAGCTAGCTAAGCCATTAGACTGCACAAATATAGGAGCTCCCCCTATCCCTGCATACCTTCTAACAACATCAAACTGTCTAATTCCATTATCTAGCTCCATAATAACAATAGGACGATCTAATAATCGCATTAATATCGGCAACTCTAACTCTCTAACTAAAGTAGTTGTGTCTCTTATATCTCTAATATAATCATCTATAGTTTGATTTGTTGGCAATGATATAAGCGCTCTATATTCTTCTTTATTACGTGTGATATTATCTGCTATTGTTTTCCTTAATGCAGAAACATCCTGCCCTAAACATAATGCTATTGCAGAGTATAAGTTACTTTTTATGGGATAGCGTAGCAATCCTGTTTTGGATGTTTGGGTGCGTAATTGAGGCACAGTTGGCTTATGAAAGTGGCCAGGATAACGACCCAAACCAGTAGGCTTATAACTTGCAGGAGGTTCTTCCTGCGGCTGATGGGTTATCGTATTTTCATCACCATTATCCATTTCGATAGCAGAAAGATAAAAAGCGATAGCTTGAGTAGTCTTGCTTAAACAATAACTATCAGCTATCTCTGTAGCATTACCACCATCATAACTGAAAATCTCTCTCAAACTATCTTGATTTAAAAGGATACTTCCATTTACACGCCCTACCTCTAAAATTTTAAAAGCCTCTATATAAGAGTTAATATGCTCCAGTCTACTAAATAGAGCATTGAGAACATCAGCATTCAAGAGACCATCATATTTATTTAACAAACAAATTGCAGAAAAAATATGGTCGATTTTATCTGGATTCTCATATACAATACCTATTTTACCAAAATCTAAAAGCCCCTTCTCTTTCAATAAAACAAAAATATTTCTTAGCTTATAAATAGTTCGCAATCCTTCTAAAGCAAAAGACTGCCTTCGTTGCAATCTATCTATTTCGAAAGCAAAAGCAGGCAAGTCATTAAAGATAATATCAAATTTTTCCTGATCAAGGCTTTCACCCACCCTACCGATACTTTCAAATATATCAATAATTTGTCTAATATATTCATCACTTGTATAAAGCTTTTGCAGATTTGCAGGAATTAAAATACCCCACTCTTTTAAACAGTGAATAATATTCTTGACAATAAGAGCTTGTGCTCCATTATTGATACGAATAGCCTTTATAGCATCTAGTGTATCTATCTTCTCTGTTATCAAATCTCTCAATGCTCTCCCAACAGCTGACACATTATCATAGCAATTTCTATCAGAAAGAATATCAAACGCCATTTGCGTAATAGGCATCTGGTGAGAAAAAAATGGCATAAGACCATTAACCACACACTCTAGATACATTGCGTCATGCCTCGTGTTATTTATGATTGCCAAAAAATTTGCATCATTAAAAATATTACTGTTATACAAAAGAGCAAAAACCAACATTAAATTATCAATATTTCTATTGCCAACACCGATACTTCCTTGTATCTGCTCAGTCAAAATATTGCATCTACCTAACATTGCAAAAACAGCTTGACCAATACCAACAGCATGACCATTGCAAATCATTAACGATAAAACCCTTAAAAAGCAACGAAGCTCCAAAGCATTTGATTCTATGTCAGCGTTGTTGTTGAAAATAATCCCCCATAGCTCTGCTATATCATTCTGGGTTAATTGATCATTATCAGCTTGCTGCGATCTTAGCCGACAATATTCTTGCAAATGATTGATAAATGGATGATCAATTATACGGTTAAACAGATTAAAAATTTTCGGAATGATTTTTCCATCTTCATACTCACCAAGAGCTTGCCTTATATCTAATAGCTTCATCATACTTCACCTCAAAACATAAATTAAAAATTTAATTCCGTTTTATTGAAAAGGCATCTTGCGTATACTTAATTGACACCAATCGTTTGACTGGAAAAATCAAGAATGTTTATTGTAGATATGATATTGATAAAAAAACATCCGGTAAAATCCCGTATGTTTACAAAAGGCAAATAAGTTTAGTAAAGACTTATATGTTTTTTATTCTAGCTTCACTTTAATGTTTTCATACAAGCGGTCCTCGATGAGGCTGACAAGCATCAGATCCATAATCTGAAACACCATTTCCTGATTGCGAAAACATGCTTTGGGCTCTTAGTGGTGACACATTACCTCCCCTTGTGCTGATCGATTCTGTATTCAAAGCTATTTCTACTTCTATATCTTCTGGCAAATCTTGCAATATATTCAATGCATCATCTATTTGCTGGATTAATAGGCCATCGCCTACGCTAGACCTTATAACCAAAGCAGTTCTCACTCTATTGATAGCAGTTAATAATTGGTCAAAGCCAAAAGGCTGGCTAGATGCATCAGCTTCATGCCTAGTTGCCCTAATGCCATCTAACGCCACCTTTGGCAAGGTGCTTAGCACATAATCTATAGGCAATAATGGCACATAGTGTCTGCGTGCACAGATAATATGCAAAATATCAGAGTCATGATAATTAATATCCCTATCGCTACCATATAATTTAATATCGCCATTGGGAGTTACCAGTTGATGATGCACAATAGCCTCTCCTTCTATTGTATCTGTGTCTATTTCTATAGTATGCAGGGTTTTACCAAAGTGTTCACAGAGGATTCGACCATCAACTTCAGGAGTTCCCCAAACAGCTAACTTATCAGCACAGTTTACTTCTGCCTCTTCTATCGTGTATTGTACTTTTTGCTGGTATTCACCGAAACTATTATATCCTGCCTCTGGATCGCCTATTTTTTGCATCCAAGCTGGCACATGACCTTGAACGGCATATTCATTGCAGATCATGCGCAACTGTTTAAAATTTGGCGCTTTACCATGCATCGATAAGACAAGAGCCTGAGCAAAGCTATCATAAAAGCAGTCTCCCTTAGATTTTGATTTACTAAAAATACAACCTGTTCTCTCTCTAAGCTCACATTTTAATGCTCTAATTGTAGCATTATCACGTAGCCTATCACCAAATTTAATCCCTTGCCTAATTAGTGTAGTTATCTCTTTTGCTTGTAACAACGAAGGTTGCTCTTCTAATTTTTTCTTTGCAGCATCAATTGCAGATATAATTTCATCTACTTGATCACTGCATCCGGGCTTTGATTCAGCATCAGCCCCTAAACATTGCTCAAGCATACGTATTTTGTTTACATTACCAACTAGACTATCAGCACGTCTAAATAATCCTATCCAATCCATTAACGCAATGATTCCTGTATTATCTTCTATACTAAAATTTACGCCTCTTCTTCAAAATCTGTGGGC
>JAGLXC010000111.1 GCA_023133095.1 Gammaproteobacteria bacterium
TCATGAGTTGCAACAAACCTAGTTCCCATTTTAACGCCTTTCGCGCCTAATTCTAAGAATTTATAAATATCAGCGCCAGTATATATTCCACCTGCAGCTATAACTGGAATCTCTTTGCCAAATTGATCTTCGAACTCTTTTAAAGTGGCAACCACCTCAGGCACGATTTTTTCTAATGCAAAAGCAGGATCATCTATCTGTTCTGGATTGAAACCTAGGTGCCCGCCAGCCATAGGACCCTCAACTACAACTGCATCTGGTATATTATTGTAGTTTTTAGCCCAATATTGAAAAATTAATTTAGCCGCTCTAGCAGAAGAGATTTTAGGCACAATCTTTGTATGCATTTTGCTTAGCTGTTCGCTGGATAGATTTGTTGGGTTTCGTAATGGTAGGCCCGCACCAAGGAAGATTATATCTACACCCTCCTCCAAAGCTGTTTGCACATGCTCACCATAATCAGCAAGCGCCCCCATAATGTTAACGCCAATAACACCATCAGTTTTGCTTCTGGCTTTTCTGATCTCTTTAGCAAAGGCTTGTTTATTTGCCTCTTTGGTGTTAGATCTGACTTCAGGATCAACTATGCCAAGTCCAACCGAAGATATAGTGCCAACTCCACCCTCGTTGGCAACAGCAGTCGCCAATCCTGCCATAGAGATTCCTATTCCCATGCCACCTTGAATAATTGGAACGCTAATCTCTAAATCACCGATTACTAATTTTGGTAATGCTATGGCCATGATGCTTCTCCTCTTTTCCGGTTATCTGCTGTTTGTAACTTTTCAGTACTATTCAAAAGAGCTCACGATTTTTTCAAAACCGCGAATTATTATTTCTCGCTCCTCATCAGGCAGGGCTTCTATTACATCCCTTATTCCCTCTGCTCTATTTTTGTAGAGCTTGTTGGCCTGGTTGAGTCCGGCGGGCGTTAGTTCAGAGAGTACCACACGTCGATCCTTAGGGTCTCTGATTCTAATAACCCAGTTTTTATCGATTAATCCATCAATAATGCCGGTTAGAGCAGATAAATTTATTCCGCTTGCTTCTGAGATTTGGGACATTTTTGATTTGCCGTTCTGTAGTAAGGCGATTAGTGTTAGCTCCTGGGAGAGGCTTATGCCTTCTGCCGCATAGCATTTACGCATTATCCTTAAGCCGTGCATCACTTTTGGAATGCAGACTTCAAGCCGGCTTAGGTATTCAGTTAATTCTTGATCTGTCATTATTGTTCTCCTCTGGATATTCCAGAAGTGAACTATTATGATACAAATATATCCAGGGTGCAAGTAAAATTTGATTTTTTATGCGTCTATCGGTCTCCTTTAAGGTTTTTTTAATATTTGCAGGTTATTATAATCTTATATAAACAAAGCAGGGTGAGATTTTATGCCAAAGCCAGTTCTTTTTGGGCCAGATGAATATAAATTATTATATGTGCCTCAACCACCAAAAGTCAGTACAAATGCAAGCGGCGATCCAACTATGGAGTTGAATCTAAAAGGATTGGCCAGTGGTGAAACAGATTGTTTTAAACCACCAGAAGGTTTAACCCAGGGGCGGCAGAAAAGAACTTTGATTCTAAATGATTGGGTAACATTTAAATATATAAATACCATTTATCTAACAGAAAATCCGCATTCCCCTAGCGTTTATGAATATGATTTAATAATTTGCATTGACAGATTATTAGATGACGGTTTTACAGTTTACATAAGATTGGAAGATGCCGATGGTGAGTCGGAATATATACAGATTACAGAAAGAAGCAACTTGGATGAATATCTGAAAAAAGTTTTTCCTGCCACTAAACAGCAAATTTTAGAAGAGATAATAACGGCAAAAAAAACCCCAGAAAATTTAACTGCAGACCAGATAGCAATAATTGACCATCTAACCTTATACCAGCTTATCCGAATGTCTATAGATAAAGTAATAGCTTATGATGAATATGTTTACTTAAACTATTATTTTTTTCGGAAACTATCTGATAAAGAACAGCAAATTTTACTAGCAGAAACAGGAGAGAAGAAAGTTATCCTCACCTTTGAATATTTTACAGGCGAATCTGTACAATTTTTAGAAAGATTCCTTAAAGATAAGCTAGGAGGGATATCTATTCTTGATGCAGAATCAGGATCACTACAAGCAGCTGAGAGCTTCTTCAAAAGAGATAAGATCAAGATATTCGGATTTGGTGTGAATCCTTATCACCGTGAACATAAAGAATTATCAGATTGTTATGGCAAAATAACGAGATCTTACAGCCAAAAAGGAGCTGATAGCTTAACCATTACTGATAACTCAGCAAAATCAATCATAGAAGATATACAAAACAATCCTGATCTAAGGCATATAGATATACTCACAAAAATACCCGCTGAAACCAGTTTGCCACCAACATTAACTCATCTGAAAATTTTATGCGATTCATGCAGCAACATTTCTTTAGTAGGATATCCAAATTTAAAACACCTCACCTCATTTGCCTATATTGATATCAATGCTCCATTGCCCGCCCTAAGAAGCATTACCTCAACAACAATGAATGCAGATAAAAAAAAATTATCTACGCTTAATAAAATTGCGCCCGGATTAAAAGAATTATATACAGGCTGTAATTACGACTACGATGAGCAAGACATAGATGAAGCAAATGAAATATCATTTAAAGGGCTTATCATACTTAACTTATTCGAAGTCACAGCAAAGCACATATCTTTTCTACTAAAAACAACACCATATTTACGAGAACTAACAATTAGTAAACTAAATGGATCTGATCGCATAGACATACCTAAGCTCTTGGAGCTAAAAAAATTATACATACATTGTGGAAATTTAGATAATTTTAAGGTTTTTGTAGAATCAGCTCCAAATCTACGAGAACTAACAGTTAAAGGATTGGGCTTTAAAGAATTAGACCAGCTCTTAGATACAATAGACGCCACCTTAAACAAATTACCGAATTTATTGAGATTAAATGTCAGTGAAGACTCAGACAAAAAGCAGCAAGAAATTAACGAAATTATGGCAAGAGTCCTAAGAGAACATCCGCACTTAAATATAAAATTACCGAGATCCTGGTCGGATCTGTGCCCTACAGCTGATAGCACTGCTAGCGTTGGTTCATCAGAAAGAATACCATCATTGCCGCCACCAAATAGAGGCAGCCATCATCCTGAAGCAGCAGCAGATGATGGCGTATCGATGTTTGTCCTTACAGGCAGTAGCGAAGAATTTGTAGTAGATGGATTTTCATCGCAAGAAAATGCTGCTATTCAAAATAGCTCCATGCTTTAAATTGCCACCCGACATAGACATAAATCGTATTTTTTATCGAGTTAATACCTACAAGATAGAAGAAAGATCTGACGATATTCACTTTGCAAGAGAGGGAAGCTTTTCCGAAGTGCCTGTAACATTATTTTCGGGGTCACTGGGTAATCCTAATTTAAAACAAATACCAGGCAGAATAGAGATAACAAAAGCACAAAGAATAACCCTGCCATCATTAACTCCCAATGATGGTCTTTTTAGAAAACTAGAGTGCTTTAACAAGCAAAATGAAGCAATAGCTTTTACGCTTTTTCACAATCAGATCAGTGGACTATATCAGATTGAAGCAGAGGAAGATGGATATTGTGATTTCACAATTGCATATAATAAACAACAAAGCTATCAACCACAAGTAAGGCCAAATTTTAGTGTTGATCCTAATCTTATTTCACCTTTACATAGCTATCTATCCAGCGCAGAAAACTATCGGAATCTAGTGCAGAGATGTAATGAATTAAAAGTAACATATACACAGGAGGTATTAATAAACACCTTAATGCAACACTTACAAAATTTTGCAGTTGCCAAAGATGTTCCCGAAGAAAAGACACAATATGAAACCTTAAAAGCACTATTTCTAGCCGGGCAAGGATCTTGTCGCCATAGAGCATGCTGTGCTGCAATGATCTTATCTGCATTAGGTATAAAAGTTAGATTAGTTCAAAATGGAATACATGCATTTATCGAGGTACAAAGCGAAGAAGGAGAATGGCAGGGATATCATATGGGGGGAAACCCAAATGCACAAGTACACATGCAACAACCTAAATATGGTCTGCCAATTGCTGACAAATCTGCACCTGCTAATAAACCAGCTCCTGCATCAACAACAAGCCCAGCAACTGCATTACCAGCTGGGCCACCAGTTCCAGCTGAGATAAGAGAAAAGGATCTGCTAGAGGCTTTTTGCCCATGGAAAAAGACAAAAGAGTTAGCCGCAACAGAAGAGGCGTTATTCCAAGTATTAGCAACAGAACAACACAACCCATTATTGCTGACAGAAGAGACTGATCGACTTAATGCTGCAATAATGAAAATGCTAGCACACTCTGGCATTGATTTTATATATATAGATAGTGCAGCAGAGCTACACGAAAAGCTAAGAGATATTGCGATAACAGATGGAAGAAAAGAGGATATATTGGGTGAACTAGGTCATTTTTTAGCAAAAGATGACCAACAGCCAAGAGTGCTGCTAATTAACTGGAATAATTTCTGTACAGAGGAGCTGGCCAGCTATCAAAGCATATATAACGCTTTCCATAGAACGGTAGAAGATATACCTGTCAACAAAAATGTAAAGGTGGTTGGATATTTAGGCCATAAATATAGCGAGAGTGGCGCAGATTTTCAATCTAGACAAGAAGTGGTATATAGAGTTTCGGGCTCAATAGAAAGAGGAGATAAAACTTTAACAGATGATTCTAGCTCTCCCAAAATAACACCCAAAAAAGTAAAAATAGATCTATATGGCAGAAAAGACTTTAACTTCTTAATATATAGAATGCTGCTTGGCTTTAATGGCATAGAGATAAATGAAGGAGAGATTTTAACTGCAATCAGAAAAGGAGCAACGCAAATAGTATTTATCAATCCACCAGACACGCGAGAATTTAACTGTTTTTATCAACAATTATTACACAGGAAAAAACTGTTTTATAACGGTCGCGAGATAGAGCTGCCGCAAGAGCTAAAAATTGCTACAGAAACAAGAGGATACGACTTAGCTAGCTACAGAGTTAACATACTAAAAAACAGCAAGTCAGAAGAACTATATTACATATTAAACAGAGCTACATATCATAGCTATTTTAACAGCTTTAGAGTAACAGCAGATTGGGGCGTACCTGGAGCAGTAGAAACAACAGCTGGGATCATCGCAAACCACCAAAATGGTCAATTAGTAATAGAGCTTACAGAGGAGTTGACTGAGGGAGAATGGGCGCAATTTCTAGGCTGCTGTCAGCAGTATAATGTTACCCCCCAAATCCATGGTTACGGAAATATAAGTTTACCACCTGGTTTGAAGCGAGATGAAGCAACAGCGCCACAAAAAGCTTCGCCCATAGAATCTCAAACAATGATAATAGAAAGCCCTAACCCAGGGATTACTGCACAAGAATTATTAGAGAGAGAAAAAGGTGCAGTAATCGCAACCTTAAGCTCAAGCATGGGTGGTGGAATGGTCTTAGCAAATGCAGAGGTTAAAAGCCAAGCAGGAAAAGCAGCTCTCTTACAACTCAATCTAGCAGATATACTAAGCTTGTTATTGGATGAAAATAATACAGTTATATTAAGGGTAGAAGGCTGCTTAAATCAGCTGCTATGCAAACAATTAGAGCCGCTATTTAGCAAAGATCCATATTTATGGCTAAATGGAACAAGAATAGCAATCAAAGGAAAGCTTATTTTAGTCACGCCTCCAGGAACTCCACAACCAGTTTCTTATTGCAGAATAAGCCAGCATAAGCAAGAAGATATAGCGCCAGCAGAGCCGCTCCAAGAGGCGATTAGATTGCAATTTAACGTTGGCGGCGATGATGAAATGATTCGTCAGTTTGAGGGCGTTTTGGGTCAAAATAGATGTGTAAATTTAACAGGAGAAACTGGCGCAGGTAAAAGCCATTTTATGCAACATACCTTGCCAGAAAATTGTGCTGATAGCATCACAATATATAACAGCATGGAAAATCTGACAGCCTGGGCTGTGGATAAAAGTCAGAAAGTAAAAATAATATTTATAGATGAATCAAATTTGCAGGGAAATTTAAACAGCTTAGCAGGCATCTATGATAAAACTCCTACAGTATTAATAGATGGCAAAATCCATAATCTAACTCCTGGGCATAGAATAGTATTTGCGGGCAACCCAGAAAGCTACGGAGAGAGACAGGCCATAAATTTTGTAGAAAGAAATGCTGCAAAGATAGATTTATTGCCAATGAGCAAAGAGTTTATCAATAGCGAAATAATACAACCTCTATTAACAAAGTTAAAAATCCTCAAACACTACGAAAATATAACTCAAATAATAGATAGATATCATGCTCTACTCAAAGAGACTGGAATAGATCTTCCCTATACCGCAAGAGATGCAGTCTCTATCTGTTTAAGAATAAAGAATTTATTAGCAGCAGGATTTGAGTTAACAAGCAATCAGATTGTTTTAGTCTGTCACCTTGAAACCCAAGGAAAATTAACTCCAGCAGATAAAAATAGGCTAGAAACGATATTAAGAGAAACAGGATTAGATATAATTGCAGAGCAAAATATAATCTTACAAAGATTTTTAACAGCAGACAGCTATACAACCAAGAGACACAAAAGAATTAAGTTCAGCTTTACAGAGAGCCATAAGCATGCATTATATGAGCTATGGAATCTACTGCAAATCAGAGAACTGAGAAATAACGAGAAGCTGGCTAGTTATGAAGGGAAAAGAGGTCTATTGCTAGAAGGCCAATCTGGAATAGGCAAAAGCGCATTAGTCAAATATCTGCTAAAACAAGAAGGCTATATTGACTGTACCGATGACTTGAATATAAAAACAGATGGAATTGATTTAAGACATGAAAAGAAAACTGCTGCAAAAGCTGCAGGAAAAATATTTTATCAAATCACCGCTGGTAATAACGGAGATGAAATAGCAAGAATTTTAGAAACTGCTTTTCATGCAGGAGCTATTGTAATAGTTGACGAAATCAATTTGCTCCGCAAAGCAGAAAAACGCTTAAATAGTATGTTACAGGGTAAAGGTCAAAATGGAAGAATGCCAGAAAAAAAGGGATTTACGGTTATAGCAACCCAAAATCCACCGACATTTGGCGGCAGAATAACTCAATCATTAGCATTTACAAATAGATTAAACAAATTAATTACCGAAGAGCCTGCAGATAGAAATGAACTGATTAAAACAGCGCAAGACAAAGGTTTGCCGCAAGATGATGCTGAATTATTAGCGGTACAGTATTTACAGGAAAAACAGTATGCAGAGGAGCATAAAAAAGATCCAAAGCCAAATTTAAGAGATTTCATCAAAGAGGTGGAGCGCCAGGTAAAAGCGCAGCGTTCAGAGTTAAAATTATTTATAACCACAAACATTGACCAAAATCATGCTGAACTATTCACTGAACCAGTTATGCATCAAATAGCAACAAGGTGCTTAAATCTCTTTGTAACGGATGGAAATAAACTGCAAACCTGTGATCTAATAGAGTTCTGGCAAGAGGTTCAAAGCGAAATACTAAACAGCGTGCCTCCTGGTGATAATGTAGCAGAGCTGAGGCGAAAATTATTCGAATATTGCTATATGATCGCTTTTTCATTTGATCATAAGGACAATGTGGTAGAGCTCTATCAAGAACATAGAAAAAAAATAGAACAATTAAGTTTTAAATTAAAAGACAGACAAGCAAAAAAAGATATAGAAAATATAGCTGAAGTGGTTAAAGAGATCAAAAGCTGCGCTACAGAATCAATGCCAGCAACTTTAACACTGGAGGTGGCGGTCGCACAGATGTTTGCAACACATCCAGAGTTGGGTAAGTTGGGTCTTAATACAGAACTTCTAGAACTGGGTAAGTCTGGTTTTAATACACAAATTTCAGAACTAGCTGAATGTTTGTTGGCGCAATCACAGTACGCTAATCCCCCTGCTACAACAAAATTTACCTGGGGCGCTCATACCTGTTTTTGGCAAAAACCAGCTGCAGATGATCCCCAATGCGCCGTAGATCGCGTGATGGTACCGACAGCTTAAATCTTCGCAAACAAAACTACCCAATTTTTACCGCGTTCTTTAGCGCATTTTGGGCAAGTAGTATAAAAAGTATATAGTTTTTCAAGCTTTTTCCCCTGGTCAATAACATATTGCTGCATCTCTTTAACCCATTTACCATGATCCAGAAATGGACCTTCAAAAACTTTGGTTAAAAAGGTACCGGAAATAATTGTATTGTTAGCTTCAGGAACCTCTTTGGTGACCTCAATGTAGATATCCATATTGCTATCTGAGTCATCAGTAAGCATGAAGAATTTTTCAGGTTTGGCATCTGCGGCTTTAATCAACTCCATGTTATGTTTCATTTTAGCTGCCATATCTATGGGAATATGCATAAAGCACTTAACCTGATCCTGGACAAACTTTTTGTTATCCCAGGTTATCTCTTTTTCATCCCATGGTGCTGGATCAAATGGATCGCAGCAAGTTTTTTTCTCTTGGTTCATTGGTAGTATCTCCTCTGTATATTGACTTAATTAAGGATGATAATAGCATATTGGGAATCAATAATGATAGCTTTATGCAACTATAAAATGCTGTCCGAGTTAGTGCACCAAGGGTGAGCTGTAACTTTGGCTAACTTATTTGTTGCTATCTTTTTTTACATCTATTAAAATTAATATTATGAATGAATTTTTAAAAAAACGTCGTATCCAAAATGGTATGAGCCAGGAATATTTGGCCAAACAGATTGGTGTGTCACGTCCTACTTATGTTCAGATTGAAAATGGTAAGCGGAAGATGCTTGTAGAAGAGGCACAAAAGTTAGCTGAGCATTTTGGGCTTTCATTGGATGATTTTTTAGCGGGTAGAGAAAATGCTATTCCTAGAGTAGAACTGGAAAAGTCCAAAATAGAAGCAAAACCTAAGCAGAAGAGAGCCGAGACTCGCATCTCCATACCTCAAGAAAAAAGCTCTAAATTTAAAGAGGTGCTTTTGTACATTTTAGAGAGAATTGGCGCACGTCCAAATATTGGTGAGGCTGTAGTCTGTAAATTATTGTATTTCATTGATTTTGACTATTATGAAAAATATGAAGAACAGCTTGTTGGCACAAAGTATATTAAAAACCACCATGGGCCAACACCTCTTGCTTTTACAGCTATTGTAAAGCAAATGGAGCAAGATGGTGATTTAGTGCAAGCAGTAAAAAAATATTTCCAATATGAGCAAAAGAAATATTTGCCTTTGAGAAAAGCAGATTTATCAACTCTTTCTGCTCAGGAAAAAGAGCTTATTGATTGGGAGATTGAACGATTTAAAGATTTTAATGCCAGGCAAATGGAAGAATATTCCCATAAAGATATTCCATGGATTAGTTCAGAAAATATGCAGGCGATTGACTATGAGGCGGTTTTTTATAGGACACCTGAGTTTTCTGTGCGGTTATATGAGAATTAGTTATAGCGAAACCGAAAAGTTTAAGCGTGATTTTAAGAAGCTACTGAAAAAATTTCTATCACTCAAGAATGATTTGGAAGTAGTTAAGAGAAACGCCATTGAGATTTTCCATATTTATAATATTGACAACAATAGCGTGTGTAAAATTCAAGATGCTGGAAATTTTGCGGAGCTATTTTTTTACAAAATAAAGAAATTTGCATGCAGAAACTTGAAAGGACATGGGGCTAAAAGCGGAATTAGAGTTGTTTATGCTTTTTTTCCAAAGAAGCAGCAGGTTATTTTTTTGGAGATGTATTTTAAAGCTAATCAGGAAAATGAAACCAGGCAAAGAATTATAGATTATAAAATCGCAGAGCTATTATAACAATGAAACAAGCAGACACTATTGCAGCGCAAGCAACGTCGCCCGGTTTGGGAGGAGTTGGGGTAATTAGAATCTCTGGCCCTAAGGCGCTTGCGATTGCTAAAGAGCTTTTAGGTATTGAACCTAAGGCGCGTTATGCCCATTTTGCAGCTTTTAGGGATGCTGGGCAGGCAGCTATCGATCAGGGACTTGCGCTCTATTTTCCGGCACCTAACTCCTTTACTGGTGAAGATGTGCTGGAGCTCCAGGGCCATGGGGGAGCTGTGATTATGGATTGTTTGCTGCAGCGAGTTTTGGAGCTGGGCGCTAGAATGGCCAATCCGGGTGAATTTTCCGAGCGGGCTTTTTTAAATGGTAAAATTGATCTGGCCCAGGCTGAAAGCATTGCCGATTTGATAAATGCAGCTTCAACGCAAGCAGCTAAGTGCGCGATGCGCTCTCTGCAGGGCGAGTTTTCTGCTCAGATTAATGTTTTGGTGGAGCAGCTGGTAAGATTGCGAACCTATGTAGAGGCAGCGATTGATTT
>JAGLXC010000112.1 GCA_023133095.1 Gammaproteobacteria bacterium
CACTTTGCTGGTGAGTGATCAGCCTAGATAGGTATAAAATGGGTATAATTTAAGTCTAATTAGACCTATTTCTTGATATGTAGTATGGAAATGGGTATAATTTGATCCTAATTAGACTTATTTGGTGAGGGGGCTATGTTATTCAAACTAGAAAAACCGGATTTAAGTAAAACCGATCTGTCAGAGATTGTGTCGAAGGCTATTAAACATAAAGATTCGATCTCTAAATTTATAAAAAAGATTTCAGGGAAAGAATATTTGTATTGGGATAAAGTGCGTTATAAAGAACCTTCGCCAAATGGATTTACTAAAGAAGCATTATGGATGGTTGTCAAAATGAGACGTACATTTAATCAGATAAAATCTGTTATTAAAGATAAAAATGGAAGTTTTTTTGTCTGGTCCAAGCTTGATTATTTTGAAGAATTTTTTCATGAACTAGATATGAATACTGGTGGAGAATTATTCCTTGAAAAGGGTAGGCTTAATAAAACTAATAAGCAGAAACTAATTGCGCGCGGACTTATGGAAGAGGCTATTGCATCTTCTCAGCTAGAAGGTGCAGCAACTAGTAGGCGAGTAGCCAAAAAAATGTTACAAGAGCGCCGAAAACCAACTAACCATTCAGAGCAGATGATTCTGAATAATTATCTTTCTATGCAGGCAATAGAGGGAAAATATAAAAATAAGAAAATGAGCTTAGATTTAATTTTAGAGCTACATAGTTTAATCACAGAAGGCACAGTTGACTCTGAAAATGAACCTCCAAGATTAAGAAAGAAAGGTGAACCTGTTTATATAACAAATAATGCAGGTGGACCTATATATTATGAAGCGCCAGATGAGGTTTTTGTCAAAAAAGAAATCATAAGGCTTATTGACTTTGCTAATGATGAGTTAGATGAGGGAATGTTTGTTCATCCCGTAATTAAGGCAATTATGCTCCACTTTTGGATTGGATATTTGCATCCTTTCACAGATGGTAATGGTCGTTTAGCTAGACTTTTATTTTATTGGTATCTTATTAGAAATGGTTATTGGGCATTTGCTTATCTACCAATATCTAAGGTAATTAAGAAATCACCAAAACAATATATTATGGCTTATGTTTATAGCGAACAGGATGATAACGATTTGAGCTATTTTTTGGATTACAATATAAGCAAACTGAAGATAGCAATAAGAGATTTCAAAGATTATCTAGCTAAACAAATGAGCTGCAATGTTAAGATGAAACAAAAAAGCGAAATTCAATATGGTTTGAATATAAGGCAAATACAATTGTTACAATATTTTTATGGAAATTCTGAAGAACGAACAACGCTTAAGGTGCATATGAGTATCAATCAGGTGGCGAAAATGACAGCTATTAAGGATTTGAAGGACTTGGTGATAAAAGATTTTTTAGTTGCTAACAAACAAGGCCGAAATGTTTATTATTATGGAACAGAGAAAATAAAAGAATTGTTTGAAGAGTGAAAAGCAGGTGTAGAATAGGTCTGGTTTTCAGGCAGTATGAATCTTGCCTTCTGGCCACTTAATTGAATATTTACATAATTGATGTGTTATGGTTTACTTCTGAGGGGTGAAAAATATGAACTGGTTAAATGAATGGCATGCAATAAGTGGCAGAATAGAAGGTTTGATTTCCGCGGGTGGTTTTTTTATCTCAACTCTAAATCATAATTCTAGTGATTCCTATAGCGGTGTTTATCAAGCAAGTTGTCGCATTTTTTAGGTTTGCCTTAATGCAAGTCCTATATGTGAACCAAAAATATTATATGGCCTACTGAAGTCTATTAGACGACAATTGTCTTTACCGGTTGGTAATCATTTGGATTTTTTTTATAACTTCAAGGAACTGTAGTGATCAACATTTAACGGAGGTAGATAAGGAATGAAGATAGAGAGTCCCTCGATTTTTGTGATTTTGTTTGTCAAAAGTAGCAGAAAGTGGTGCTTTTAGCGAATGAGATTGCAATAGAGGAACTCTTATTTGCTGCATAAATTATTCTATATTTACCATTATTTGGCAAAAACGCATAATAAATATACTTTGTTAATATGCTATTTCAGCACATATGTGGGGCTAGGTTATGATTTATTATGCTTCGTTGGGCTGTATCCGACACAAAACAGATATAAGATCATGTCTTACTCAAGACTATAAACTTTACCAGAACCGTTAATTTTTTGCTCTATTTGTGTTGGATGGCCAAAATACTGGATTATTCCAGAACCAGTAATTTCAGCATTAATTTTTTGCGTAGCGTGAATAGTAATAATACCTGAACCATAGATAATTACCTTAACTTCTTTAGCAACAAGATTCCTTGCATTTACAAGAGATGAGCCATGGAGTCCGATTGTTAGGTATTTTGTTTTTTCTTTTCCTTTAATAACAGCTTTACCAGCGCCATTAATATAGATCGCTTTCAAGTCTTCAGCATTAATTGCAACTTTTATTTTATCTGAATGCGGGAAACTTACATTATCTTTTCTAACGATGTATAGGGCATTGTTTTTTATATAAACATTGATATAGGGTAATAAACTGCTATCAGCAGTTGCAATAACGCTTGCGGTATGTGGCTTATTAGTGACATTTACTTTTATATCACCAGCGTTGCCTAAATCCACTTTTATGATGTTAAATGACTGTTTGCTAACTGGATAGGCGTGATTCACAATATTACCATTACCACTAACAATCGAATTGCTAAATCCATCATTAAATTCGTCAGCAAAACAAGAGACTGAGGTGAAAGTTGTAGCTAAAACTGTAAAAATAAACCATAACAATACTTTTGAACGAGTTTTCATTTTATGCCTCACTTACCAATATATTTGAGAATAACAATTAAGTTTATAGTGCTGGTTTATTTAAATGACGCAAGTATTTTTTGCAAATCTTCTAAAAACCCACGCCAATGAACTTTTGTTTCAGATAATTTTACTGAAAGATGAGAGGGGGCCAAAAATGAGTTGTGATAGCGTGGCGCCCAAAACAAAAAGAGTAATAGCAATCTGTGCGTAGGAGTCGGGAACCAAGAAAGTATGGGCAATGGCTGGCAATGAAGGTAGATAACAATCTGTTACAAATTGCCCCACCACTGCAAAAGCAATTATTACAATAATTGAACTTATAACAGCAGATTTTTTTAAAGTTGTTTTATGCATTTGTATGTCCCTCATTTTGTTATTTTATCAAAACTAAGGTTAAATATACAGTGGTTGGGGGACTTTTTTAATAAGAGTGTCCCCTAATTAAGAGCGTCCCCTCGGGCTATATGATATTTGTTTATTGTAATACAATAAGATAGATGTTAATGTTTACATATTATGAGTATTCTGGTTAACCTTGATGTGATGATGGCTAAGCGCAAAATGCGGCTTAGTGAGCTGGCAAAGCTGGTAGGGATTACTGAGGCCAATTTATCCATTCTAAAGAATGGTAAAGCTAAAGGGGTACGGTTTGTTACTTTAGATGCCATTTGCCGGCATTTGCAATGCCAGCCAAGAGACATTTTAGAGTATCAGGAAAATGTGTTTCAGGAATAAGGAGCTAGGTGAATATGCAATTATTTAAGTTTCTAATGGTGGTTGTCTTGATGTTGAATTTGGCCGCTTGTGCTTCGTTTAAGAGTTTTTGGGGTAAGATTACTGGCCAAGGGCAGAGCAGTACTACCCAGTCTGCGGCTTCGGTTCAGCAAATTAAGCCAGCACCGACTTCTGCTACTACGAATACTGGAGCTTCAGCTAAAAATGCAACTCAAAAGTCTAAACCTAAAGCGACAAAGCCAACATCTAATCCTATTCCCAGCGAATACTATCCTGTTCCTAGTGTTGTGCATCAAAATATGTATAATTCTGAGGATGATGATGGTTCTGGTAGCAGCAGTTCATCATAAAACAATATATAATTTCTGTAAAACAATAAGAAAAAATGCAGCGCAAAATAGTTCATGTTGATATGGATTGCTTCTATGCGGCAATAGAGGCAAGAGATAAGCCCGAGTTAAGTAATAAGCCTTTGGCTGTTGGCGGTGACGCTAGTCAGCGTGGCGTTGTATGTACTTGTAACTATATTGCTAGAAAGTATAGGATTCATTCTGCCATGGCAACGGCTTATGCTTTGCAGCTGTGTCCCGATCTGGTTGTGCTAAAACCTAATATGGCGTTATATCGACAAGTGTCACGAGCAATTCAGCAGATTTTTTATCAATACACTCTTAAAGTGGAGCCGCTTTCTCTGGATGAGGCTTACCTTGATGTTAGTGACTGTAGCGCATGTCAGGGTAGCGCTACTTTAATAGCAAAAGAGATTAAGGCTAAGATTTTTGCCTCTCAGGGACTAATTGCATCAGCTGGCGTTGCACC
>JAGLXC010000113.1 GCA_023133095.1 Gammaproteobacteria bacterium
AAATACATTGGCGTTACGTAATGATCTGTCAGGTAATCCCACTTTTTTTGATTTTTTAGAGAGAATAAAGCAGACTTGTTTAGACGCTTATGCTAATCAAGAGGTGCCTTTTGAGCAAGTGATCGATGAATTAAAGATAAAAAGAAATTATGGGGTAAATCCTGTTTTCCAAATTATGTTTGTATTGCAGCCAGAAAAGAAACAGGAAGACCTGTCATTATCTAATATAACAAGCAAGCGTATTTGTATTGATCCTGGCGCTGCAAAATTTGATTTAACTTTTAATTTGCTTGAAACAAAAGAAGGCTTGACGTGTGAAGTTGAGTATAGAATTGATCTTTATAAAAAAATGACGATTTGTCGAATGGCTGATCATTTTGTAATGCTTTTACAGGAAATAATACAAAATCCAAAAAATAAAATAAAAGAATTTTCCATTTTAACAAGGCAAGAGCAAAGTAATATTTTATTAGATTGGAACAATACAGAAAAGACCTATGGATTAAGCAATCCATTGCATCAATTATTTGAGGAGCAAGCTAGGGAAACACCAGATAATACTGCTATTGTTTTTAACAAAAAATGTTTCTCCTATGGCCAGTTAGACAAGCAAACTAACCAATTAGCTCATTATTTACAGAATTATAATGTTAAATCAGAACAGATTGTCGCGGTTTGTTTAGAGCGTAGTAATATAATGATTGTTTCGTTGCTAGGTGTTTTAAAATCAGGCTGTGCTTATTTGCCAATAGATCCAGATTATCCTATTGCACGTATTCAATATATATTAGAAGATAGCAAAGCAGGAATGATTTTGACCCAGAAAAAATATGCTAATAAAATTAATGAAGTATTAAGAGGTAATGATTTTAAGGCTAAAATAATTGTATTAGATGACGTTAGTTGCGATTATCATAGTGAGCCAGATGATTCTATAGTTATACAATTATCTATAAATATGCTTGCATATGTTATGTATACATCAGGCTCTACTGGCAAACCTAAGGGAGTTTTGATAGAGCATAAGTCATTAATTAATTTTTTATATTCAATGCAAGATGTATTTAAGTTGGATTGCCGCGACAGGATGTTGGCTTTAACCCCATTTACTTTTGATATTTCTGGGCTAGAACTTTATTTGCCTTTGATCACTGGTGCTTGCTGTATTATTTCTGATAAGAAAACATCGAGTGATGCAAACAGGATTAATCAGATGATAATGGATCATAAGATTTCTATTATGCAAGCAACGCCTGCAACATGGCAAATGTTGATTGATGATGACTGGAAAAATAGTACAAATATTAAGGTGTTATGTGGTGGGGAGGCATTGAGTAAAGATTTAGCAAATCGTCTGTTTAATTTAGGTTCGCCAATTTGGAACTTATATGGGCCGACAGAAACGACAATTTGGTCAGCACTATATAAGCTTAAATCTTGTCCTGATGATGTTAGTGTTACGCCCATCGGCAAACCAATAGCTAACACCCAAGTCTACATCTTAAACAAATACCTCCAACCACTCCCCATAGGCGTTCCGGGTGAACTATACATAGGTGGAGTAGGGCTGGCGCGTGGCTATTTAAATCGGCCAGAACTTACGAAAGAGAAATTCATTAAAAGCCCATTTAGCAAAGAAAAAGGTTCCAGGTTGTATAAAACCGGAGATCTTGTTCGGTGGATGCCAGATGGTAATATAGAATTTCTGGGACGTATTGATGATCAGGTTAAGATTCGTGGCTTTAGAATTGAACTGGATGAGGTTAACAAGCAGTTGAGCCAAATCGCAGGCGTTACTAATTCTGTAGTATTAGCTAAAGATGACGCTGGTAGTAATAAATATTTGGCAGCTTATTTGGTTTATCAAGATAAAAGCAAACATGATATTGCAAGTATCCGCCAGCAGCTGCAGCAATTTTTGCCTGATTACATGATTCCCGAGCAATTTTTTGTTTTAGATCGCCTGCCAGTAACACCAAATGGTAAGGTTGATCGCCAGGCTTTGTTAGCTTTGCAGCAAGCAGAAACAGAATCAATTGAACCAGCCACAGATAGTAAGCTAGAAGAAAAAATAGCAAAAGTTATGGCAGAATTGTTGTCTACTGATAAGGTAGATGTTAGCCAAAATTTCTTTGAAATGGGAATGCACTCATTTTTAATTGTTCAGGCTTGTAGCCGCTTGAATGCAGAGTTGGCTACCAATTTAAAGCCAGTAGATCTCTTTACCTATCCCACAATCAGGTCTATCAGCATGTTTTTATACAAACCTGACACAGACTCCTCGCCATTTGTTGCAATAGCAGATAGAATAAATCTCAAAAAGAGTAAGCAGGCAAAGAGGAGAAAGAACAGGTATGGCGATACGCAGTAGTGCGTCAACAATAGAAGAGAGCGAGTCAGATTCCATTGCTATTATTGGTATGGCAGGTAAATTTCCTGGAGCGGATAATTTAGGTGCATTTTGGCAAAATATTAAAAAAGCACGTGAAACTATTTCAACCTTCTCAGATGTTGAGCTATTGGCAGCAGGTGCAAATTTATCTTTAATACAAAAATCTAACTATATAAAAAAACGTGGTATTTTAAAAAATATAGAGCTGTTTGATGCGAAATTTTTTGGTTACAGTCCGCATGAAGCAGCAATTACTGACCCCCAAAGGCGGATATTTTTGCAATTAGCCTGGGAAGCACTGGAAAATGCAGCTTACACTGCTGATAAATACAATGGTAGAGTTGGGGTCTTTGCTGGCAGTGCCAATTCTAGCTAATTGCCTGGTAATTT
>JAGLXC010000114.1 GCA_023133095.1 Gammaproteobacteria bacterium
CTGGAGATTTGTAAGATTGCAGGTCCGCTTAGTCCTATATGGGTAAATAGTAGGTTATCATAAAATGTTGTTTCTTTAAGTTTTATAGAGACTTTGCAGGCGGTGCCAGCTAGGGCTTTGAAATATTCGGTATCATGAGCGTTGAATTTTAATGGAACTAAGGCTGGATGAGTGTTTATTATTTGTAAGCCAAATTGTTCAGCGATTTTGTAGCCAAAATTTGAGGCTCCTAAATTGGGGTAGGATAAGCCGCCACTGGCAATTACTAATGCTGTGCTGCTGAATTCTCCTAGAGAAGTTTGTACGTTAAAGTAAGCGTTTTTATTAATGGCTGTTAGTTTGCAATTTAGCAAGGTAGTTACTTGATGTTTTTCGCACTCGGCTAATAACGACTCTGTTAATTTTTGTGCTGAAGAGTCACAAAATAGTTGGCCTTTTTGTTTCTCAACATAATTTATACTTAAGGATTGAAAAAATTTTACGCAGTCAATAGGAGAAAAACGTTTAAGAGCTGAGATGCAGAAGTGTTTGTTTTGAGATAGGTAATGCTCAGGTGAGATATCTAAGTTAGTAAAGTTGCATCTTTTTCCGCCTGAGATGCTGAGTTTTTTTCCGGCTTGTGTTTGATGATCTAATAGTAAAACTTTTTTGCCACGTTTAGCTGCATGCAGGGCGCAAAATAAGCCACTAGCACCAGCGCCGATTATAATAATTTGGTAATGTTTGTTAGATGTTATCATGCGATTTGAGTTTGTTAATTTATCTGTGTTCTTGTTTTGATTATTACTTTTGTATGTGGGTATGGTACTATTATTAAACTATAGTAATTATAGTATATTTGTCTTGCCGAGCATAGAGACAATATGCTTTTTATTGTATGAGGGGATATGTTTGTGAGTATGGAAAAAATTAAACCAGTTATACGGAAATTAGCATGGAAAGATGTTCGTGCTGATGTGGCGTTAGTTAATCCTGATTTTGCGCGTATTGTGGATGAATTAAATCCAGGTATGGATTATATTATCTATCGCATTAGCTATCCATTTGGCGCGAGGATTTTTGATGAAGGGTTATTGCATGCTCCTAATGAGACTGGAGATGTGGTTTCCATTGACCACGGTTCTTTACCAAATGATTTTGTGCAGCAGTTATCTTATAGGGACATTCCTTTGGGAATGGTGTTAACTAAAAGTTTAGAGAACCATGTGGAATATAGGGATAAGGTCATTCCTCTTTCGGTTTTTTCAGCAGGAGATTTTTTTGGAGTTTGGGAAACATTAGACCCTCCTAACTCTTTTTTTCCTAAAACATCCTGGAATATTACTTCTGGAGCTCGTTCACTATTTATGTTGTCTAAGATCTCAGAGGAGCTGGGGAATAAGAGGTTGAGGGATAAATATAATGTGTCAACTCTTCGTGCTAAGAAATATAAAGATCATTGGTCGATTTTTAGGGATGTTGCAAATAGTCCTGCTTTTGCTGCAGACTGGAATAGTGAAGTGCTTTTTTTTAGTGACAAGTGGTTTGATAAAATTTCTTCTAAAGATAAAGCATGGTCGAATATTAGAGGATTCTTTCATGATTATGCCTGGAAGGTTTCTGTGTTTTGGCGCCATCAAATCACCTGGGATCTTGTGTGGCAGCGGTTTGTGGATATTTTAAAAAATTATAATATTAAGGTTAATTATAACCAGTTGGAAACTCTGAAGCAGTTTGTAGCAATTGGCACGGGAGCTTTGCCACTGTTTGTTCCATCTGATGATCTAAATGAAGTTGGCCCGATAAAAGAGTTGAAATTGACCTTTATGGAGGATTACGGATTAAAATATGTGCCAACTATCATGCGACCTATCCATTTTTCTATGCATCGATCAATGTTTGGCTACTATTCTATATATGAGCCTACACTTATTGAAAGCGTGCCAAAATCCAGAGAAATCCTTAATGTGATGGAGGTTGCCAGAGAGCTAAAAGATCTGGTTTTTTTATTTAGAGAAAAAGTTTTAGATGGTACTTTGAAGGTGGAAAGCACTCCTGTTTATGAGTTAATGAAAAACGTTGAGTTTGATTTTTTCCATAGTGATCCTGATTTGTCTGGTAAGCTCAAATTGAGCCATTTAATGGCCAAGGATGATTCTGGTTTTATGGTTATGCCAGATGGATATGGTAATCGGGAGTTTTGTGATTCTGCTAAATTTGTTAAGGGTTGTGTGCGATTAAAGGCAAAGAAGCCAGCTATTTTGAATTAGTATGTTAAAAAAGTCATAAGAATTTTCCATAGCTTTTTTTGTATTTCAAATTATTTCATTTGTTTCTATAGTGATAGAGGCCTTGCATTTGCATAGTGCTTTTTGCTCTGTGCTAATGCGATTATTGATTAACTAAGAGGATGTTTGTCATGAAAAAGAAAAAATTACAGGATTTGCTAGTGCAGATAATTAAGAATGAAGAGTTGCAAGAGTCTTTGGTCGCTGAATCGGCTCAACGATATAATAGCAAAGGCAGGCGGCGT
>JAGLXC010000115.1 GCA_023133095.1 Gammaproteobacteria bacterium
TGATAAAAATTTGGAACCCTTAGCGTTACTACGAAAGCAATATGCTCTTTTTCTATTGAACTAATGAATGCTCTTTCTCTTGCTCTAACATAACCGCCGGTTGCTTGACCTCCAGGAGATGCACATTTGGTTTGGATACGTTTCCCCTCAAAAAGACTAGGAATATAGAAGCTTCTCGGCTCCTGTAAATCTTGCGAATTATGTTTGGTTACATACACAAGCCCTAGATATGGATGACGGGGATGTCCATCTTGCTGATAGTCTGGGCTAAGCACTGTTGCTAAGGTCGGTTGGTGAGTAGCTTTTTTCTTGCCAGTATCCTGTTTGCTCCAATTTACAAAAGCAGAGGCATACTCTAATGCCCATCTGGCTTCTTCAGTAGTTGAAACTATAGGAAGCTTTGTAAAACCCATGGCACTAAAGATTTCTCTTCTTCTGTGTGCAGCCTGGCTTGTTCTGCCATCACATTTTTTGCTTGCATCTACCCCCATCATTTTTTTTAACGTATCATAAGAATTAACATATACTTGAATGAACTCGTCTAATCTTGTCGCAAACTCTTTTTTCATTGTGTCGCCAATACATTTTGTTACATTAGTTTCTTGAACTAAAGCAGTAATTTTTTCGAATACAGTCGCAGCTGCTGCCATTAATTTAACATCTCTCTCCTGAAGATTTCTATTTACTTCATCCAAATCATCTGTATTTCCCGGAAATCCATATTGAATATTAGCAAGTTCGTAAGCAGCTGAACAGAAAACACCTGGTTGAAAAAATAATCCAGGATTTTTTGTCATAAAGATAGCGGTTTTACGCTGATTTTTTGAAAAATGATCAGTGTAAAGATGGTCTCCACGAAAATGTAGGGCTATTTCTTTTTGCCTATGGTCATATTCATCAGAAATTTTTGCTTTATTAGTCATATCTTGCCCTAATGCTAACACCTCTTCTTCAGAAACAGCAGTATCCCTAGCTGGATCTAAATCGACGCATTGGCTTCCCTTGCTTTTCTCATCAATTTTTCCGTAAACTTTATGACCTTCTACATCACCTTCTATAATAATTTCCAATAGATCAAAATGGGTGTCATCGGTGTGTAGTATTTGTGTTGCTTGATTTGGATCACCATAGAGATGCACCATACGCAAACTATTACCTACTGTCTTTTGCCAAAAACATACTTCTAGGCCTCTTAGTTTAGCTATAGCATCTACTAGACCTCCTTCTTGGTTGATAAGTAGAGTTAACCATTGTTGTCCTTGGCTGCTGTGGTAAGAGTGCACAAATTCATTATAGGTTGGCTCGTCCTGACAAAAAGCATGTAAAGCTTCTGTTGCTTCTTTTTGTTGTCTTTTCACTGGTTCTAGTTGTTTACATATTTCTATTTCCTGTGGCGCTTTGGTGTTTTGATAACGCCTTATTAACTCATCTATCGGCCCAGTTACTTGATAGGTATCATTTATGCGCCGCATAGTATCATCTTCTGCTCGTTGAGCTTCTTTTAATCTTGCTCTTAACCCCTGATAAGCTGATGTTTCAGCTATTGTTCTAGGTAGGGTTTTTTCATGATGGGCAGCAACTATTTCTGCTGCTACTATTTCTCTTATTCCTGCCTCTTTGCTATTTGCATGTAATAAATCTACTGCTTCATCGCGCTCTATCCCTAATGCAGTAAATCCACAACGGCCTTGTGCTCCTTGGCCAGTTATTTTGTGTTGGGCAAAGCTGTACTTTTTACCTGCAAATATCCCTGTTAGCTGATTAGCTGTCTTCGGACTAGCGTCAGGAGGTACTCCTGCTGATCTTGTGATCACCCTTTTGGCAGGCGTTGTTGAAGAAATGTGGGTTGGCTTTGGTGGGCCCGCCCCATACTTATCCAATTGTCCAATATCTATATACTGTTGTTCTACATTAACTTCCTGAGACGATGAAATTTTGTATTCGTACTCTTTTTCATCCTCTGAATCAGTATCTGAGAATTCAGTTTTAGCTGCATATTGCTCAACCCAACTTTTTACTCTATTCCACTCGCGTGTGCCTGCGAAGCTAAAGTCTCGCCCCGATGGCTTTACCCCAATTTGAACCAGATATCGTGCTTGCAATAATGTTCCATTAGACATTGCCCGTCCTAGCGAGGTAAGCCTACAGTTGTCCTCTCTTCCTATAACGTCAACAAGACCATTTTTTTGAGCAAATTCACCAAAAAAACGCAATAATTGCCTATGCGCAAAATCAGCACTACGAACAAGAATATGTAATATGGTTGAATTTGGATCATTTACATGAAAACGAAGACATTCCTTAGGATTACAAGAGAGCAAAAAGCTGATGCACTGTATTTTATCAGCACTAAGAGGCTCTCTTCGTCCAAACTCGAAAGTAATTAGAGGTTCTATCAAACTAAAAATTATATAAAAACCTTTTTTATTAGGTTGAGAAATAGCTGCCTCAAAACCTTGAAGCTTGGATAACAGTTTCAGTGTTTCTAAATCACCTAATTCAGCTGCTTGGAATATTATATTATGCCCTTTTTCATCAATAATGCCAAAATCAACCTTTCCGACTAAAATTAAGGTGGCTATTGCTAGCTTATCTCTTTTTAAGATGGCATCTAATAGTTCTTTAGACATATTGCTTCCTCATTAAGTTAGCTAAAAAGGATTATACTATGGCTTCACCTTTAACCATAGATATTGCCGCATAAAAATAACATAAAGCATATCGTAGAGGCAGACAAAGGAGAGGCAAAAAGACTAGCGCCCCTAAATAACCACTCGATTTATTGTGCGTATTTGCGCTGGGCCCATTTAACTGCTCTAAACATGCCTTCTGCGAGATTGTCGCTCACATACACTTTTTAGTGTATCTCTAATAAACTGATTTAAACTAACTCCAAGATTGTTAGCAATCAAAGCACTTTCTTTATGGAGCTCCGGGCCAACCCTAACGTTGAAGGAACCTTTGAAAGGTTTTTCTGGCTCTATGCCTTCTTGCTCACACATTAGAAGGTAATCATCTATTGCTTCTACAAACGCCTGGTGTAGCTTTTTCGCGCTTGTTGCTTCATAAGAAAGCAAAG
>JAGLXC010000116.1 GCA_023133095.1 Gammaproteobacteria bacterium
TTGTTGCTTAATCGGTGTTTCAGCCTTTTTATATTCAGCAATTACCTTATCAAGGTTTGTCTTTTGTGATGAAGAAAGCTGTTGATATGCCTGACAATTTTGCAAATTCATGCCTCTATTTTGATGCTGTTGCATCATTGGGCCTGGCATCATTTGCTGCGGTGCCATTGGCTGTGCTGCCATTACAACTCCGCTAAATATCGCCATTAATCCTGCAGCGACATAAATGGCAAGGTTTTTTGTTATACTCATAATTTAACACTCCTGGTGATTATTAATTTAAGCTCTAAATTATATGCTATAATCATTGAAAGCAGAAGTTAAATTACAATATCATATCCACAAAGCAATATAGCTATGTTCCAACATTTAGATATAAAACCACCTCTAGAGGTAGAAACACTAATGGTTTCTTATCTTACTCCTGATGATCTAGCCAAATATTCACAAGTTTGCCGTAGTACAAATACATTTGTTCAGGACTTACATATTCAACGCCAAGCAAGCATAAACATAATAGCTACTCAATTGAGAGACAATGATTTTCATACATTTCTTAATCTGGCAGTACATCCTCATTATTATGGCTGCTATTTAGGTGATTCATGCTGCATCGCGCAAACGCTAAGAAACCAGGGGCTTATTGAAGCCATGAAAGCTATTGATCGCGCTGATCACAAACCAAAATCAGCAGAATATACACAGAGCATTGAGCACCAAAACAACTATTTCGTTAGGGCACGGCGCCAATTTGAACGAATGATAGCAACATTAGAGGCAAAAGCAGATTTATCGCCGGTAGAGAAACGCTATTTAGCTGATGCATATTGGAATCTATGCGATATGGATTTTACTGGTGAAGGCTGTTCAGGGTCTATTGTACAGCGCGCTGTAACTGGTATATCTGATTTTTTCAAATCCAGTATTAGAACAGATCCTTTAAGTAAGGCTTTGGAGCTATATGAAGCAGATCAAGAAAATGCTCACTCTATCTATAAAGCTGCTGAAATTTGTCTTAGATATAGCCATACAGTCGCTCTTACCAATAAAAACTGGCATGATCGAGCCTTTATTCATTATCGTACGGCAGCTTTGCGTGGCCATGGAATAGCCGCTTCGACCTATATTACTCTATCTGTAGGTTTACATTCACGCTGCGCCTCTTTACCTCAAGATTTTCAAGAGGTTGTATTTGCTGCAGCAAAAGCTAGCGCTAAAGAGCAAGTAATCGCGGGACTAAATTTGCATCACCTATCATTTCCAGAATTCACACAATGGATAGATAAACTACAAAAAGAACCACCAACCGCAGGGCCTACTGCTCCTTCAGCAGGACCTTAGCTCTAATTATCTATAACATCAGTTCCAGATGGCGGAACAAATTGAAATATATCAGATGCTAACTGAGGATTAATCTGCACCTTACTAAAAGCTATCAAACTATTTTGGCCTAGATTATCTACAATCTGCATTGATTCGAGCTTGCCATCGACAAATTGCAGCTCGATCTCTTGAAACATGCCATCTTGACTTTTGGGTTTTAAGGCAAACCAGATGCCTGACTCTGATTTGGTTAACTTGCTGACAATAAAATCCTGCTCTAAATCTGTTACCGAACCGCTTAGCAACATTGCAGGATTACCTGATTGCGTCAGGTCTAGATGCTGCTTAGTTGCCTCAGCTAAATCTTTATCATAGATCCACAAGCTATTACCATCGGCAATAATCAGCTGTTGAGTTGGCTTTTTTATCTGCCAACGAAATTTGCCGGGACGTTTAATGGCCATAGTGCCATGAGTTTGTTGCTGCAATTTTTTGTTGCCAGTTACTGTCAACGTCTGCACAAAATTAGCCTGCATGGTCTGGAAATTAGCCAAAAGCGCTGCTAGTTGTTGGTTTGGTGGCGACGACGTGGTAACTGCTGCAAAGGCTAAAGTTGAGCCAAGACTCACAATTAGCAGACATAACTTAGCTAGATTTTTCATTAATTTCCCTTTGGTACTAAAACTTCACGATTACCATTAGACTCCATAGGGCTGACAAGGCCAGCTGCCTCCATTGCCTCAACAATCCGAGCAGCTCGGTTATAACCGATTTTAAAACGACGTTGAATACTGGATATTGAAATCCGTCGGGTCTCAATCACAAATTGGACTGCCTGATCATAGAGTACGTCTTGCTCTGCATCGTCAGCTTCACCATTTTCTATCGCATCAATTCCGATTACAGCACCTACATTGCCATTAGTAATATCATCAATATAATCTGGTTGACCGCGTTTTCTCAGGTCAGCCACAACTTTATGGACCTCATCATCTGCCACAAACGCGCCATGGATTCTAACTGGTACCACAGTCCCTGGCGGCAAATAGAGCATATCACCATAACCTAGAAGCTGCTCGGCTCCCATCTGATCCAAAATCGTACGTGAATCTATGCGGGAAGAGACTTGAAAAGCTATGCGTGTGGGAATGTTTGCCTTAATCAGACCAGTAATAACATCTACTGATGGCCGCTGCGTTGCTAAAATCAAATGAATACCTGCAGCTCTCGCCTTTTGCGCAATTCGAGCAATTAACTCTTCGATCTTCTTGCCAACAACCATCATCATGTCAGCATATTCATCGGCAATTACTACAATGAAAGGTAGCTCCGTTAACTCTTCAGCAGCATCTCCTTGTTCATTATCCCACAAAGGATCCAAAAGAGGCGCGCCCTGCTTTTTAGCCTCTTTAACCTTATTGTTATAGCCTAAGATATTACGTACACCCAGAGAGGCCATAAGCTTATAGCGCCGCTCCATCTCTGCCACGCACCAACGCAAAGCATTACTTGCATCTTTCATGTCAGTAACAACTGGCGCTAAAAGATGCGGAATTCCATCATAAACCGATAGCTCCAGCATCTTAGGATCAATTAAAATCAGCCGCACCTCATGCGGTAAATATTTATAGAGCAGGCTTAACAAAATGGCATTAACCCCTACTGATTTACCAGAACCTGTAGTGCCTGCAATCAAAAGGTGCGGCATCTTCGCCAAATCAACCACAACCGGATGGCCGGAAATATCTTTACCAAGCGCTAGGGCTAATGGCGAGTGAGCATTGCGATATTGCTTAGATGATAAAATCTCACGTAACCGTACCATCTCACGATTCTCATTTGGCAACTCTAATCCAATTACTGGCTTACCAGGAATAATCTCCACAACTCGAACACTTATAACAGATAGAGAACGAGCTAAATCTTTAGCAAGCCCTGAAATCTTGCTAACTTTAGTGCCTGCAGATAAACGCAACTCAAACCGAGTGATTACTGGGCCTGGATGAACCGCGACTACTTCAGCATCAACCCCAAAATCTTTCAATCGGAGCTCAACATCATTTGACATAACCTCTAACTGTTCCCGGCTATAGCTTTTATGGCCGTTATCACTCGGTAAATCTAATAACTCTAACGAAGGTCTAGAGCCGCTGGTCGTTAAAGGTAATGGTTCAAAAATTGCTTTAGCGCTGGTGTCAACTTGATTGATCTTAATTTTTTTATCTTTTTTAGCTGGAAGCGCTGGCTTCTCTTTTTTAGGAATATAACCCTGTTCTGCACCTTGTTCTATTGCAGCTTTATCACGCTTAAAAGTAAGATTAGCTATTTTATGGTATAAGCGATGCAAAAATTCACTGATTATAAGCGCAATTTTTCCTGTACCATCAATTACTTGCAGCCATGACAGGCCACTAAATAGAGTTATTCCAGCTAATAACAACGCAGATAAAATCAGCGCAGCGCCAAATGGGTTCAACTCAGCCACCATCATGTTACTTAACATAGCGCCTAAAATACCACCAGCGCCAGAGGGCAAAAAATGAGAGATAAAAATAATAGTTGCTAATGCAGTACCCGTGCATAAAATCAGCAAAAATCCAAAAGCACGTAACAAAAACAGACTGTAATTTATACCTTCATCACTTTCTCGATATTGAAATGGTAACCAGGCAGCATAGGCTAACATCAAAGGGAACAGATAAGCTAAATAACCAAAAGCACACAATAAAATATCAGCAATAAAGGCACCAACATAGCCGCCAGCATTAGCAATGCTACTAGTTGCCTGAGTATGCGACCAACCAGGATCAGTCGTATGATAGGTGATCAGCGCTAACAACAAAAATAGCGAAATAGCGCTGGTAAGGATCAAGAGTCCTTCACGAACCCGGCGATTAAAATGAAATTGAAATTCACTATTATTATTGCTATCACTATTTTTTTTATATTTGGCTTGCGGCACAATGCACTCTCTTTAATTTAGATTAATTTAATATTTTATATTATATGTAGGAAATGGCCTCAGGCCAAGCGAATCCGCCCTTTGCAGTTGAATTTAATGCTGTGTTGCCTATTCTCATTCTGATCACCAAAAAAGATTAACTGGCCTTTTGATGTTATGGGCATTTATTGCTCAACTTCGAATATTCTCAAAGCTAAGCAAAGATAGAGTTCATGACATAGTTCGCCTTTCGCCTGCAAAGGCGCACTTTTTTGGAAACACCCTACCCTGTTAGTTTATGTTATCTTCTCTACAGGTCAATGCAGTCAACGGGTTTGCTAGTTTTGTAATCATTGGATCTTTCTATATAAGCGAATATAATGCGTTAATATTATATAACTATGAATCAGGAACAATTATGGCATATCAATATGTAAGAGAACCATTAAGGGCCGAAGAAGCAGATAGGCTTTGTCAGGCTTGTAACGATATGCAAGAGAAGCTGGTTATTTGGGTGCTGCTTGATACAGGTTTGCGAGCCTCTGAGCTATGTAGCCTAACGCCACAGCAGATTTTATGGCAGCAGAAATCTATGCGCATTACTGGCAAAGGCGGCCCTTATGGTAAAAAATCAAAGAAGCGAGTGGTGCCCATGTCTGAACGGGTTAAGACTTTGCTAGAGCACTATTTTGCTCTTAATAACAAGTGGCCTGTAGGTATCAGACAGGTACAAAAGATTGTAAAAAACGTTGCCAACAAGGCACAATTAACGCAGAATGTGACGCCGCATATTTTAAGGCATACGTTTGCAACACTAGCGCTACAAAAAGGGATTTCTTTGGCAGCGGTGCAGAAAATTCTTGGTCACGATAGATTAACTACTACGGCAATCTATCTTAATTTTACTGATGCTCATGTGATAGAAGAATATGCGGCAAAATGGTAGAGAATCAAACAAAAAATTTCACTCATAAGCAGGATTTATGAAAATAAAAGAACTTAAAATATCAAACATTCTTAGCTTCAAGCATTATGATAATATTGAAAAGGCTACAAAAATTACTTTTGATAAGCAGTTAAATATACTTATTGGTGAGAATGGAGCAGGAAAATCAACTGCTTTGGAAGTCATTAACTTTATTTTTAAAAGAGTTTTATTTATGCAAGTTAATGTCGATTACAATTCCTATTTACGCAAAAACACATTAGAACCAAGAAAGTTAAAAACGATATTAACTATCGTAAATAATATGGGGTATTCTGATTTTAGGCTTGAACCAAACTGGAATACTGAAAATCAACCTCAAAAAATTCAAATTATTATTGACCTTGATAAGATAGATATTGCAAACATAAAACATCTTGTAAATAACGCTGAAAAATTGAATCCTTTGATGTCATCTTATTCAAGTTGTAATTTTGAATTAACTGAAATAGATGAAACCAGTAAAACTATCATAATTACTATAGATAACAACAAAGACGACAGAACTTTTAAAGTACTTGTAGCTCCAGATTCATCTAATCCTGGTTATTTGTATTTGATAAATTATAATTTTTATAAAGAGCTTATCAATTTATATAATTCTGAAAATCCACAAGATCAGATTGATGCGCTATATGAATCATTTGTGTTGATTAGTGGCTATAGGAATTACCATTCATTTAGCTCATCTGTTTCTCTACAAAGTTCACCAGCAGTACAACAAATTCAACAAATTCAGGTCCAAGAATATTCTAGAAGCACGAACACAAGCGAACAATCCGAACCATCAATTTTTAATACAGTTAGGCTTCGTGTTGCAAAAAAACACTTTGAACTTTATGGCGAGCAAACAAATATAGAAGATTGCGAGAAAGCAGCTAATAAGGAAGCATTTTTATTAAAAATAAATCAAAAATTAAAACTGATTAATTTAAAAATAAAAATACAATTCACAGATAAAAGGCGTTGGATGTACTCTTTCAAGTTCTTTGATATTAAAAGAAAAAAAGAACTTACAGACATAAACAGTTTAAGCGCTGGGCAAAAGGCAATTATTCATCTTGTTTTTGAAGCTTATGGGCGTGATGAGTTAAAAGGTGGTTTAGTAATAATTGATGAGCCTGAACTCCATTTGCATTACCAGTTTCAAAATGAATATTTGAAAGTTATTGAAGACATAAGCAAAGAACAAAATTGTCAGTATATATTAGTAACGCATTCGGAATCTTTGATTAATTCCCATACAATCCATAACGTCAAAAGGTTTTTCTTAGACTCGGAAAATCATACGGGTATTAAAAATCCAGCACTAACAGAGGAGCAAAAATTTCTGGTAAAAGTTCTTGATAATACAAGATCAACATGTGCATTTTTTGCAAAAAAAGTAATACTTGTCGAAGGTGAGATAGATAGATATTTTTTTAAGGCAATGATTAAAGAATATAAACCAGACTCAGAGCAGCAGCTTGCTGTTTTGGATATAGGTGGCAAATCAAATTACACCACGTGGAAAGAATTTTTTGAATCCTTTGGTTTAACGGTTTATTTTATTGGGGATTTAGATAATGCCTTTAATTTTATTTACACAGAAGAAATCCAATATAAACTGAACGAACAAGGGATAATCGATGGATTTAAATGCACTCATCCTAACTTAAAAACAGATATAGAACAAAAATATCACGACAAAATTTTTATATTGAAAAACGGGGATATCGAAAATTATCTAGAAATACACCCTAAAGGGCTGCCTGAAACAATAAATTTTTGCAATGATAAACTTACTAGTTTCTTGAATAACGATACAAGTGATAAATCTAAAGAACTTAGATTTATTTTTGATAAAATAGTTGCTGAATAACATGTCCTAGATGTTATTTTTTAAAATGCGGACGAATGGGGTCAAATCTTGACTTTGCAGTTTAAGGCGCTTAACTGGTAAAATTAGAGATAACTGCAATGTCAAGATT
>JAGLXC010000117.1 GCA_023133095.1 Gammaproteobacteria bacterium
GTGTGCAATATTAAGGCTGCTTTATTCGAGAACGCACTAGATTTTCAGGGACTTATTTCAATGAAAGGTATTTTTGCCTAGAATCGGACAGCCCTGGGGTAATATGGGCAATTAACAACCAAAAAAATTTGGCAGAGATTCGGTAATTATAACTGTCCCAGGTCGATCTTTATAATTGTCCTTGTACACTCTCGGCGTTTGCCAAAGAACTGTTTGTAAAAAATATTTTAGAAAAAACACGGCGTTTCTCTATCAGCTGCGCCAATATAATTGATATCGATATCCACTGAAAGCCTTATTACTTAAATCATCAGCCATAGATTTCATAAAACTTACCTCCTCAACCATCAGATTGATTTAATATTTTTGAGAAGATAATTCTGACCGATAAAAATATTCGTGTCTATACGGTTTTTTTGCGGTACGTGCGTTGGGTCAGGTGGTTAGCCCTAGCCTGGCCCTAAGCCTGGTGGTGACGGCGCAGGAGCTGCTGGCAGTGGACCTGTTGTTGCAAATATACTATGTCGACTGGTTCCAAGAGATGACCCTGCTTCATCGTCTTGTAAATCACCTTCTTCTGCTTCCTCTTCTGTTTCATCGTCCTCTTCTGTTTCATCGTCCTCTTCTGTTTCACCTCCTTCTGCTCCCGAGCCAGATCCTACTTCATCATCTCCCTCAATGGCAGCAATATCAACATCCCTAGCAGCCTTAACAGCTGCCTGATATTCTTTTATTTCATCTACAAACTCTGATATTTTTACAACCTTAATTCCATTAATTGAACAATCATCTCGATACCCAAAAATTGCTTCTTGTAATGTTACTCGCAAATTGTTTAAATCATCATCTATTATTTCAGGAAAAGGTAATCTTAATCTTAAAAAGAAACTATAGTTTTTTTCAACCAAAACTGTTAATCTATCTTTACTTTCCATCTTAAATTTAGCTGTTGGCATCAAGATGCCACCAACATCTTCTTCTGAAAATGCCACATCTGTATCGCATGCTGAAACATCATTGTCGTCTCTATCTTCTAGTGTAAGAAACTTTCCGTCGCAATCATGCGACAACAATGGCGCAACATGACCACGAAAACAAACTATAGCAACGACTTCCTTATCTGCAAGTAATCCTGGCAACGCTTCTTTCGTCACGGATTCAGTTTTTCCATCTGCACCCATTATAGAATAGCTCATTCTAATTACACACTGACCCTCTTCTCCCAAATTATCCCCAATATCTATTTTTAGGAGTCGCACTTTAAAATGCTGGCATAAGATTCTACCATCTACCTCTTCTCGCCCCCATATTGCATAATTATCAGGTGGGTCACATTGTTCTGCTTCTGGCTGGGTGCGCCCAATATTTTTCAAATAATCATCATAATCATGGTCATATCTTCCTTCACCCTCTCCTGGTTTTTTTGCGCGCGACAATTTTTCGTACATCCAATTAGCTTCAGTTATTCCTGAGCATTGGTTTAACTCCTGTACTTTAGCAAAACATATTTGCCGCAGCTGTTTCAACTCAGCACTATCTTCAAGCTTACCTAATGCCTGTAAACCTCTTAAAACACTATCAAAGAAACAATCACCTTCACTAAATGCACGAGCTAAAACAGGCTTCTTGTCTCCTAAACTACCAAGATCGTTAAGCAATAATTTTTTTGCAGCTAACTTTATTTTGCGACCGAGTGTTTGTTTTTCACCAATAGTAAACAGCGGTTTTCTACTACGCTCAGCAGGTGGCGCTTGATCTAATGGGCCCCTCGGTGGCGTACCTTGTGGCGCAGGATCTGTCTCCATCGCTGATCTAGCTCCATCTGTTTTAACTAGAGAACCACCTAAATATTCAGCAAGCATGCGTATTTTTTCTACATTACCTATCAGACCTTCTTTACTTCTGAACAAGCCTATCCAATCCATTACTGCATTGATTCTGTCATTATCTTCTGCGCTAAAATTTATATCTTTTCTTAACTCTTCCCCTAATGTATCAATTAACGCAGTATACACCATTGTAAAATATGCATCTTTATCGCTTTCTTCATCTTTAATAGCAACAACTAACGCATCTTTAACAACCTGGTTATCTAGTTTTTTAACCATCTCAGCAATACTTGCTGATCTTGCTTGTTCTACCTCATCAACATGATCATCTGTTATACATGGAAATAAACCGAGCCCATATCCTTGGCTGCTATGCATAACTTTCTTTCTAAACCCCTCTACCCTGCCTCTATCACTTTGTAAATCCCGTTCAATCGACTCAAGTTGTGCTTGACGCAAGCTTAATGCTCCTTGCTCCTGCAATTCACACAAGTGGTCTCCTCCTTGTATCAAATTACATATATCATCTGCTGCAATTACTCCACATGATGACCCATCGCCTAAATTTTGACGACGAGAAAAAATACTTTCCACATTTGTTATGCTTGCTATATTCTGCTCCATTAAACCACGAAAGCGTTGGTTCAAACATGCAGTAAGCGTATTTTTCAGTTTATTAAAATCCTTTTCTCCCAACTTACCACCTCCATAAGGATTATGCGTGACTATATCTATATTCCAATCATTATTAATCCTATGAAATTTGATCTCGATACTAACCCAATGTACTAAAAAATAGTTATAGGGAATTACTATTTGACCATACGCTTCTCTTGGACGTAGTTCTGCTGCTGTTCCCTCCATGGCATCTATCATCTCCTCTAAAGCGTTCTTAGGAGTATGCCTATCTTTAAATAGATCAGTTAGATATAGATCGACTGGCGAGCCAGATAAATCTGCTCCATCTTTTCTAAATTTACGTATAACATCTAACCCTCTACTGTCTACTGCTGGGGTAACAGCAACATGGCATTTATACTCGCCAATATCATACTGATGTTTTAATAAATAATTACATCTATCTCTATATCCTTTATGCGGTAATTGATGCTGGGTAAAAGTGCTTACAACCATGTCAACCTCTGCACATTCATATAAATAGCCTGGGTCTATTCCCGCAGGCTGATGCTTCCTGCTTGCAGATGGCGGACTATATGGAAACTGCTCCACAACGCTAGGCCTGCCTCGAGTCGGAGTACGAGGTGGCGGTGGGCCTGCTGGTAACGGAGGTGATGAAGTGGCGGCTGCTCGTCTAGGCAATGGACGAGGCGAAGCAGAAGGAAAACTAGAGCGTG
>JAGLXC010000118.1 GCA_023133095.1 Gammaproteobacteria bacterium
CCTTGCTTTCATCTTTCAGCTGGGCCTTCAGTTCACTGATCTTTGCTCGTTTTGTATCGACCTTTTCCTTTGCAGTGTTCTTAGATTCCTCCGCTTTGCCCATTGCCTCGTTCAACACATCAATGGCGGTGCATTCATCTTCATATTTTATGTCGTTAATGAATGTATGAACTTCATGGAGGCGGAGAGCTGCGCGAGCTTCTGATTGATTGGCACTCAGCGAAGCAGTGAACTGGTTTGATTTGTCTCGTAGTTTTTCAAATGAATCTCTAACCGCATTCAAATCATCTTCAACAGACTCAGGCGCATCAAATTCGATAGGTGTAAAAATGTCGTCTTTTCGTTTTTCGACCTGTTCTTTTATGGAATTCAGACTTGCACAATAAGAAGTTGATTGGGCTAATAACTGTTCTGCCAGTGAATCCAAGTCCGTGGTGAAATTAGAATAGAAATCCGAATTCTTGATTTTTAGCAGACTGGGAACTCGGGACCTCTCACGTTCAATCGATCCAAGCAGGTTATCCAGTGCTTGCCGAAGCTCTTCAGACTCCTGATTAAAATGCTTGTCCAGCTTTTCCCATAAATCTTGCGGTAGGTCGCTGCCACAAAATGCGCACTTATCTCTTTTCTCTTGGTGATGTCCCCGACCAGTCCTCACCCACGTCGCCAATGCCGCATCGTTTAGCAATTCCTGAATCGGGTCAGATGCCTGGACCTTTTTTTTAATTAGTTCTTTAGCTTTTGAAACTATCACAGAGTATTGAAGACTACAGGATGATGATTCCGGGATCTCCGGTTTGGGTTCTTCTCTGAGGAGGTCATGAAATTTCCCCACCTGTTCATTAGTAAGTTGGATATAAGAATTCTTAGTAACAGTAGTGATGTCTGTATTTATTTTGATTACGTTGTAGTTGGCATCTCCAAACGATTTATTGTGCTTAATTCCAGTACCCACATTATTCGCTTTGTCACGCAGCTTGCCCTCTAATTTTGACGATTTATTACCATGGGCTTTTTGGGTATCGTTGAATTTCTTTTCTGCATCAAGGAGTTCTCCAAGCAACCCTGATTCTTCCTCTTCGCTACCAAGCTCGACCTCAAGTCTTTCTATCTCTTCCTCAAGCTTGGTGTTATCTTCTCCCAGGATGGCAAACGAGTTGATGGTCCGTTCGTCATCCACGATGAATCGAAGATTGTCTTTAACAAAATCTTCATTGAAAACCCGGACCACTTGACCATGGCCATTCAAAGAGTTTTGTGTGATATTACTGCGTCCATCAAAAGATAACTGAAATTCAGGTGAGCTATATTTATCCGAAATCGAACCTGTTTCGAGGGCTCTGAAGATTCGTGACAAAGTTGTTTTGCCGGAATAGTTGCGGCCATAAAAAATATTGATCTTCTTAAACTCGGCAATATTGTTACCATCATCCCTCACAGATGAAACCCAGTGAAAGTCTTGAAAGACCGCCATGTTTTTAATCGAATCAATTTTCTTTATCTCGTCGCTCATTATTTCTCCTTCATCCCAATTCAATAATCGGCCAACATATAAATAGCGACAACCAATTGATAGTTAATAATATTTTCTAAATATTACTATTACTATATTTGCGCATATTCGCGCATATTCGCGCATATTCGCGCATATCTGTCATGGACTTACTATCTCCCAATATGTGTTTTTCCCAGCCCCTTTTTTATGCACTAACTCCAATTCATCTAAATGTTTAAGGTATTTTTGAATAGTCCTAGATGCCGTCTTGGTTTGGAGACGATCAAGTATATTTGCCGTTGTTACTTTTTTTTGCTCTTTTAGAATTTTTAAAATCTCTTGCTCTATTAGAGTCAGTCCCAATTCAGTTGGTATGTCTGCTTCAGTAACTATGGTAGGAGGACCTATCATTTGTTTAGATCTCAAAATTACACATACCCCGCCAGCTCTCTCAACAAATTCAGGCTCAGGGTGCCCTGCTTTAGTACATAATTTAATAATTTTTTGTACTCCTCTACCCCAAGTTTCAAAAAATTTATTGAAATATAACACTCTAGCTATAAGATGGTTTCTTGGTTTTGATTCATTTAAAGTTTTGATGTTGTCGAATGTTACTCCATTTGGTAATGTTCCAGGTGAATAAATTTCTAACCTGTCATCGTATACTGCAAAGCTTATAGTACTAGAATCATGATAATCCCTGTGTCCAACCGCATTTGCAAACACTTCTCTTAATGCATCTATATGGAACAACGGTTCATCAATTCTTTGGAGAGTACCGGAGCCAAACCTGCTACTTACTGGTAGATATCTATTAGCAAATATCATAGCTTCACGTATTATTGTAAATACATTGCCATCAATAATTTTACTATCAATAAATTCTGCTTTATCAATGCCCCTAAAACGTGCTAATCGAATCGAACATTGAGGAAACCACTTGGTGGGCTTCTTCGCAAATAGTACTATAGCGGCATTAGTTAGCTTACCATTACTAAGTAGGCCTAACCCCTTTAAAGCTATTTTTGGATTGTCCGTCGATTCATAATCAGTAATCCTGCCATTTGCAAGACCTTCGCTAACTGTATTTATTATCTCTTCAGCATCTAAGTCATCGATAGTCGCGTTTGCTGCTATTTCATTTTCCCAATCATTGGTTCGTTGCATGTTGTTAATAGTCATGTATTGATATTGTTGCCTTGGCATTTGGCTTGTACTAGATTCAAATCTGACATATGGTCTTCCATCAAAAGTATATGGCTGTAAATCTTTATGTGGATTAGCATTGAGCACAATTATATCTTTATCTTTTTCTAGTGTTACATACTCAATAAAGATATTAGCAGCTGGTTCTAGCTTTTTTAGCATATTGGCAATTTCTAACTTGGTCTTATCAGTGACATGTTGGCCTATAATTTTTCCATTATTGGCAACACCAATAAGTACAGCTCCGCCCTCCCCGTTCAAAAATGCACAGAGGGTCTCAAAAGCATTTTTTAGTTTAGCAGTCGAGCTCTTAAACTCTAATGTTTGGGACTCACCATTTTTTATTAGGTCTTCTAAGTCTGTAATATTCAATTTACTTCCTATTTAGTTAATTAATTGATACCCCACATTATAGCAGGATTTCAACGAAGATTAAGCTCTAAGACCTCTTAAAACACCATGACATAGCTTATCGATTTTTAAGGACTTTCTGTATGTGCCGTTTTTTCGGTATTTTAACCAGCATATTGCGGCGTCAACCCTACCCGGGTATGAGAAATAGAGCTAATTAAGCAAAAATTGCTTACAGCGCATTTGAGGAGGCCGTTTTTCCTATAAGCTGGCAAAAGTTATCAAAATCAGCCATGTTTGGCTAAATATCTCATTGGCTCATAGAAAAACACACCTTCCACTTATTATTGACCTTTTGTTGTTATGATTTATACCCTGCCCCATACAAACAGAGATTATCTCATTAGTCTTGGGCCACCAGGGTCTGACAATCTAGCAGCTAAATCTATTATTTCTGTCGATCTTTCACCTAGATAAGCTTGTGCGCAATCATGAATAAAGTGTATTAGCGTTGCTGAAGTCACCGCATTGCTGAGATTAAATTGGCTATGTGTCTCTAATGCGTCATACAATTTCAAAGTTAATATATCTAATGGAGCATGCCCTCTCGGATCTTCTGTGCTTATAGATCCAAAAGTATGCCTTGGACCACCATGGACCATTGAAGAAGTTGAACTCCCAAAAAATCTAGCATATTCAGTGATAGATCTGGTTCTTAACGATTCTCTAATATTCTCAATAGCTTGAGCTTCTTCAGTGGTTAGAATATTTTTAATATGTTTCTGAGCAGCAACCCCAGTAACTGCTATTTCTCTATCAGATATACGGCACATAATAGGCCCACCAGAATTGCCATGATTTAGTGGGCAATTAAGGATTGCCAGATTAGGCTTGCCGCCATAGTATTCTGTGGCACCAGAAACACAACCTTGTACAAATAACGCTGTGCTGCCAGTATGACTTATTGGATAACCAAAATTAAAAACTGGCATGCCTGGCAATAACTCCTGATTTGAGATAGATAATGGAGTAATACCCAAATCTCTTAGAGATAATCTCGGAGCATAAAGCAATGCTAAATCTTTTATTCTATCAGAGTGTATAAGATTGCACTGCATATCTTGCATTCTTGCATTTGATATAGAAACCGTGACATCCCGCCGCATAGTTGCTTCTTCAATAACATGACAATTAGTAACAATAAATCCATCTGCAACAATAAACCCGGAGCCATGCTCAATTTCAGTAATTCTAATAGCTTCATTATATTCAGACTGAAGCTCTTGATTCTTTCTATCAATTTCATCAAAAATTTCCTGGATTTTACTATCAGGCATGCTAGGGGCTGCTTTTTTAAATGCAGCTCTATCTGGGTATTTCAAATGGACGTAATCTCTGTGCAAACGATCAACAGCTGCTTTTACATCACGAATATCATATTCATATTTTTTTTCTGGTAATAAGGATACATCATGAGGCAAGCGGTGAAAGCACTCATCCATTTTACGATAAGCACCAGATACATCATATAGCTGTAATTCTGGCGTACTGGAAATAACTACTCTTACGCAACTATGCAATGCTGTTCTACCCTCATCACCTAATATGTCAGTCTGCTGGAACATGCCTCTCCCCCATTTTAGAGTAATTAAAATAGATTTTCTGATGACCTAACCAACGATATTATACTTTCTGGCCCAACTTATTGCTATTTAATACTTGGATAACCTTATAAAAATAGCTTTTCCATCAACCTGTATATTTTAAACATGCGTGCAATATGGATGATTTATACATTTATGCTGGAAAACACTATAATACCAGTATGAATTTAGTAAAAATTATGATATTGTTCTTCCACATATTTTTTATATTTAACAAGAGGAGATGAAAATGCCAACAAAAAAAAGCAAAGCTAAAAAACCTATTGCCAAAAAATCAGTTGCAAAAGTGGTAAAAAAGGTAGTAAAAAAACCTGCTAAGAAGGTTGCTAAGACAATCAAGAAAGCAGCACCAAAGAAAATAACCGCAATTAAAGAGGCTTATACCAAGACTCAATTAATTGAGCATATTATCAAAACCACCAACCTGGCTAAAAAAGATGTTAGCGTGATACTTTCTACCTTAGGTGACGTGATCACTGCTCATTTGAAAAAAAATGCGATTGGTGAATTCTCTTTGCCTGGTTTAGCAAAATTCCGCACTGTCAGGAAACCTGCTACTAGAGCTCGCAAAGGAACCAATCCTTTTACCGGTGAACCAACTGTATTCAAAGCTAAATCAGCGTGCAACATTATCAAGATAAAACCTCTTAAAAAACTAAAAGATATAATTGCTTAAGTGATTATAATGTTTACCCATATAAATAACCCCGTGGCTTATCATGGGGTTATTTATAATTAACAGTACAAACTTTAGCACCCGAGAATTTTTACCTGCTGTCATGGCTTAGCTATCTTTTCTACCTAAATAGGGGAAAGCCTCTAAAGGCGGATTCAAGTTTTAAGTGCAACTGCCCTATCCTTCCAGCTTTGGGCTAAATAATCAATATACACTTTTATTTTTAATGGTGTTGGTTTAATGTTTGGATAATACAGTAATAGCTTGTCTAGTTTACGACAACACCAATCATTGAAAATTTCTGAAAGTTCATAGCCAATCGCAATATCAAAATTTTTAGATACAATATCTGTAGATTGTTTTTTAAGGGTGACATTGGTTACGATGTGTTGGTATTGCTCTAAAAAAGTCGCCATGGTTGGATAAACTAGTCTTTGAGCCACTTCACGCATACAAACAATATTTAATGTGCCGCTTAAATTACTATTTTTATCTTCAATCAGTAAGTTGCTAAGCTTATATTCATGCAATACTTTTTCACATTGAGCATAATACTTCTTGCCTATATCTGTCATGGTAATCAGTCGCGGGGTTCGGATTAACAATCGCGTGTTTAATGATTTTTCCAGCATAGAAACTTTTTTGCTCATGGCTGTCGGAGAGATATCAAACTGTAGGGCTGCAGCTGTAAAGCTCCCCTCTTCTACAACCGTGACAAATGCTTGCATCTGATCAAGTGTGCTCATGATTTATTATTTTAGCCGTTTTCAGTTGAATCTGAATCTTGATTAAACCACAATCTCCACTCTTTGATTTTACCATCAACTAGCTTATATAAATTCATTACATCCATATTTACATGTTCATCATCGGGTGCAAAAAACGCATGTTGTTCCACACGAAATGCAATTCGATTACCTTCTGCAATAACTTCTTTTACTTCACTTTTTAAATCTCGATATTTTTTGTGGACTTCAAGTACGCTTAATTTGATCTGTTGCAAACTATAGTTTCTGGCAACCGAATGGTTATAGAATACAAGATCAGCAGCAAAATATTGATCGATCATATGTTCATTCCCAGCTTCGAAAGCGATGACAAAGGAATCCAATGCAAATTTTCTGGCTTCTTCATTAGTCATAATCATCTCCCATTATTTATGGAGAGAATATTTTACATTTAACTGTTACTTTAATCCATATGTTAAAAGTTCAAGCATTTGAACCTTTGGTTCATCTCATATGCCCATGTAAAATACTTCATAAGGCTTCCACCAGGCCGAAGCTTTCCAGTCTCCTTTGGTGGCTGCCTGCTCTATTTTGAGCAAAGCGCCAATCATCTACGATGCCGATTTGATCGTGAAGGAGCAGGTCTACGCTTTTTTGTGATTGGTTCTGGCTTAATTGACAAATCTGGCTCATAGCCCTTAATTACAATCTTGGGAATATTTTTCCCCAGCAAACGTTCAATGTCAGCAAGACACTTATGCTCATCAACACACACCAAAGATACGGCTTGTCCTTCATTGCCAGCACGCCCGGTGCGGCCGATGCGATGGATATAATCCTCTGGAATATTTGGTAACTCAAAATTTACCACATGTGGTAATAGATCAATATCTAAACCGCGTCCAGCAATATCAGTTGCCACCAATACTTGCACAGTACCTTTCTTGAATTCGGCTAAAGCTCGAGTACGAGCACCCTGACTCTTGTTACCATGTAGAGCAGTTGATTTAAGACCATCCTCCTCTAACTGCTTCGATAAACGATTAGCACCATGTTTAGTGCGAGTGAACACCAATACTTGTTTCCAACGTTGTGAGCCAATAAGGAATGACAGAAGTTCACGTTTACGTTTGCGATCTACTGGATGAACCACCTGATCTACAAGATCAGCCGGAGCACTACGACGCGCAACCTCAATGACCCCTGGCGTACGCAAAAAATTATTAGCTAATTTTTTTATCTCCGTAGGAAATGTCGCTGAAAATAATAAGTTTTGTCGCTGTTTGGGTAATAATGCCATAATTTTACGAATATCATGGATGAACCCCATATCTAACATACGATCTGCTTCATCCAATACTAAAATTTCTACTTTGGATAAATCTACATTACGCTGCCCAACATGATCAAGCAATCGTCCAGGAGTTGCTACTAAAATATCAACACCTGAACGTAATTTATCTATTTGCGGATTAATATTCACTCCACCAAAAACTACTGCTGATTTTAAAGATAAATACTTACCATATACACGTACGCTTTCCGCAACCTGAGCCGCTAATTCACGGGTTGGGATTAAAACAAGAGCACGAATAGAACGTCGCCCTACGTTTTGGGGCTTCATTTTTAACAATTGCAATAACGGCAAGGTGAAGCCAGCCGTTTTACCTGTACCAGTTTGCGCTCCGGCCATGATATCTCTTCTAGCAAGTATCATCGGAATAGCTTGTAGCTGCACAGGGGTAGGACTAGTATAACCTTGATCTGCTATAGCGCGAAGAATTTCAGGTATTAAGCCCAAATTATCAAATGACGACATTATTATGATTACTCCTGATTATGTGTAGGCTGGAATCTATAATGCTGATAAGCAAATGTCAATCAATTATATTTCGGACGTCTATCCGGACACATCAAATTGAGGCAGTAT
>JAGLXC010000119.1 GCA_023133095.1 Gammaproteobacteria bacterium
CCCAACGGAAAACATTTCAAAACAACTGAAAAAGGTATTCATAGATTGAAATGTATGCATAGCGCCTGCCCTGCGTGTAACTGCAATTGCTGCTCCAACTTTATGCCGTAACATTTCTTTGTTAGCAAAACCTACCAAAGCGGCACGTTCCATAAAGGCTTTCATATTGGAGGTAACATTCAAAACATAAGTTGGTGAAGCTAAAATAATGCCATCTGCATCAAGCATTTTATCAATACAGCTATTCATGAAATCACTAGAGTCATCAGGAAGCAAACAATGACGATTCTTTTTATCAAAACATTGGTTACAGCCAACGCACCCACTAATTTTTTTACCAGCAAACGATATTAATTCAACTTCTATATTTTCTTTTTCTAGTTCTTGAAAGACTTTGCGTATAAGAATAGTTGTATTGCCCTCTGTGCGTGGGCTACCATTGAATGCTATTACTTTTGTCATATTATTTCCTATTAATGTGGTAGATTTAATTATCATCGTATAAATATTATTATACGTTAAGATTATAGCTAATTGGTCGTATAAAGTTTATTAATAGTAGCAATTATCTAGCAAAAATACCAACCGCGTATCATTATTGTTCTGTTAGTTATAGTATTAATCCTTTAAAATAAGTAAATAGCAAATAGGGGAACAAATATGAGCCATTTACAACGATGCTCCTGGTGTGAGCGTGATCCAATCTATGTTGACTATCATGATACTGAATGGGGTGTTTTGGTCCATGATGATAGGAAACTATTTGAATTTTTAATTCTTGAGGGAGCTCAAGCTGGTCTTAGTTGGTTAACTATTCTGAAGCGCAGAGAAGCTTATCAAACAGCATTTGCAAATTTTGATCCGGAGGCAGTAGCACGATTTTCTGATCAAAACATCGAGGAACTGCTTTTAAACTCTGCAATCATTAGAAATCGATTGAAAGTGAAGGCGGCTGTTACAAATGCTAGAGCATTTCTTAAAATACAAGAGAAATTTGGCTCTTTTGATCAGTACGCTTGGCAATTTGTAGATGGAGAAAGGATTGTTAATCAATGGAAAAATCTGGAAGATATCCCTGCTACTTCTAAAGAATCTGACGCCTTTAGCAAAGATTTAAAACAGCGAGGTTTTAAATTCGTAGGCGCTACAATAATCTATGCACACATGCAAGCTGTTGGTATGGTAAATGACCATCTAGTCAGCTGCTTTAGATATAAGGAAGTGTAAATAACTCATCTTTAACTCTTAGGGCAATAAGATTCATTCGCGCACGAATCTCATCATTCCGCTGTTTTTCATTATCCTATGTTTTCTGAGTTTATTAATCTGACACTGCTTAGTAAGCTGTTTCTTAAAATATCAATTATTTGTGATTTAAATAAGCAGTTGCTCTTATCTTTAGCATTTTTTAGATGAGATTCAACAGTTCTAGGTGAGATATTTAAAACTTTAGCGGCCTCTTTTACAGTTTTACCTTGTGCAAATTGCAATAGAACTTCATACTCTCTTTTGGTTAATATAATTGCCTTAGACTTAAAATTTAAGTGAATTTTGTTTGTTTTAATTAGGTTGCAAAATTCACTATAAGTTTTTTCCTCTAGAGCTTTGTTTTGCATAGAGTCAGGAATAATGAGATGTTCTTTATCTGATTTTGCTATTAATTTAGCTGCTTTATCCTTAAAATAAAATACAAATTTTTCTAATAAGTGAAATTTATTTAAGCATAGCTCTATAGCTGGGTAATTCTTATCAGCTGAAGCAAATTCTAGTTGTTCTATGAAATCTTGGTGTTTTTTAAATATTACTATGCCTTGATGATGGTTGAAATAATTGCCTCCATCTGCGATAGCCTCATCCGGCATAAATTTATCCCAAGAATAGACGCCATCCGTTCTACTGGTGCCCATAATAGGATATTTGTTCTCGAAATAATGTTGATACCAGCACTTGTCGTTTAAGAGAATTGAGAGTGAATTATTTGAATATATTTTAGCATAGACAAAATAATTGAGATTAAAAGCATCAAATAATGGTTTGCAGATTTCATTAATCTCATCAGCCAACTTATATGTTGTGCTATTCTGTATAATATTTGTCGAACTCATGTAATAACGCTCCTATAAATATTTTAACTTACTTAGTGCTAACTGAATGATTGACAAAGCAATGCATATCTTTATCGCCTGTATTCCAATACAGACATTTATTGCATTTTAAGCATTTGGTTATTTTAGCTACATCATCAGTAAGTGATTTATTAACCAAAGCAGGATCTGCCACCTGCGATCTTCCTATGGCTACAAGATCTGCTTTTTTAGCTGAGATTATCGCTGCAGCTGTTTTAAGTGAAGCAATTGAACCAACAGTGCAAACAGGAACTTTAGTAAAATTTTTAATTTTTGTAGCAATATCTACAAATGGAGTTTCTCCAAGTGAAGAGTTAGGAATAACCTTGTTTACTGTTTCAACTGTGCCAACAGAAACATTTAATAAATCCATTCCTGCATTTTCTAAACATGGAATAATGTCTTGAAAATTTTCTGGAACCAGGCCTCCTTCTATAAATTCATTGGCGCTTATACGAACACTTATTGCTACCTTTTGCTGTAGCTTATTTCTGATTTCTGTCAGGATTTCAGTTATGATACGAACTCTATTAAGAGTGCTTCTTCCATATTGATCGCTACGGTGATTAGTATATGGAGATAAAAATTCGTTTAGGAGATAGCCATGAGCCGCATGAATTTCTATTACTTTAACTCCAGCGTGAGCCGCACGGACGGCTGCAGCCACAAAATTATTTTGTACACGTTTAATGTCTGCAAGTGTCATCTCCCTTACTTTATAGGTTGGATCAAGTTTTGAATGCACAGGGCATGGTATAGCGCTCGGAGCAAGCAGGTCGTGACCGGTAACAGATCTTAGGGCTTGTCGACCAGCATGCATGAGTTGAATTCCTGGAACACAGCCAAATTGAGTGATTTTAGTAAAAAGTTTTTCCAGCCCTGGAATAAACTTATCGGAATGTATCTGCATCGTTCTTTCACTATGTACTGAGTCTGGCGATACACTTGCTGAACCAGTAAAAATTAAGCCACAACCCCCTTTGGCTATTTGTGCATAAAAGTTAATCAACTTATCAGAAACTGAGCCATCACTATTTGCATAGTTAGTCTGTATTGCTGGAAAAACAATTCGATTAGGTAAAGTTATTTGGTTTACTGCTAATGGTTGTAAAACAGTTTTTGTATCATTTATTTTTTGTTGCATAGTAATATTTACCTCATTTAAGATATTATCTATTATAACTTTCGCGTAATCGTAAACAAGCAATTAAACTAACAATAAAACAAGCAGGCAGCGCTAACATGGCTACCCGAAAATCGTGGGCTGAATAAAATGGTACTCCTGCCACTAGTTTATGGTTCCACTGTAAATCCAAAAGCCAGCCAATTATAGGCTGAAAGCCGGCGCCAATTAAAACTGAGGCCATGTTTGCAAAGCTCATAGATGTTCCCGCGCGTTTTTTAGGATTTATTTCGCAGGCAACAGCATAACAGATAGCAACTCCAACGTTACTAAATCCATAGCAGAATAGTAAAACAAACACGAGAGCAACTGGTAAGTTAGGTAGATAGAGTACGCTAGACATAAACAGTAAACTAAGAATTATAGAGCCCATTAATATTGGTTTGCGGCGGCGGATAAAATCAGAGAAGAGACCTGCTAATGGTCCGCCAATAGCCCAGCCAATAAAAATCATGCTAATAGCGCTAGCTGCTACTTCAGGTTTAATAGTATAGACTCGCTCTAAATAGGATGCGCCCCATAATTCGGCAAAGGCTGCAGTTGGTGCGTATAGAAATCCTATTACTGCCCCGTTTATCCATGTTTTTCTGTTTTGCAATACTTGCCATAATCCTGCTAAAAGTGAATCTCTTGGTTGTGGTATC
>JAGLXC010000012.1 GCA_023133095.1 Gammaproteobacteria bacterium
AAAACTAATAAATTTTCTGAAGGTGATCTTTCTGGCCATGTTACTCTGCGTGAATTCGGCAAAGTTGTGCTTGGCAACCATGGACACATCAACTTCTCAACTAAAGTAGTAACCATTGATGATGGCCTTTTCCACTTAACCTCATCTTCGCCAAATGGCACAGTGAACTTTTGGGGTCGAATGCAAGATGTGCTGCGCGACACTAAAGGCGTATTAACTCTGCATCACGCAACCTATACCTCTTGCAAGCCAACTGATAGCTCCTGGCACTTTGATAGCAGCACTTTAAAACTAGATAAAACCACAGGCACTGGAACTGCAACCAATGCTGTGCTTTATTTGAAAAAAGTCCCGGTGTTATATACACCTTATGCGCGCTTCCCCATAGACACCCGCCGCAAAACTGGTTTTTTATTTCCAACTGTTGGTTACTCATCGCAAAATGGCTATAAGCTATATCTGCCTTTTTATATGAATTTAGCGCCTAATTATGACGACACACTAACCCCAGAATATTCCAGCAACCATGGCGTGCTCTGGGATAATATATTTCGCTATATGACAGACGCCAGCACTGGCCAACTAAAATTAGATTATATCTATGGTGATAAAGACTTTAAAAAGCTGAAACAAGACTCAGCTAGCGAATACTCCTCCAATGATGCGGCTTTAAAACAGCTAGAAGATAGCAGCGATAATCGCTATGCCTTTTCATTTCAAAATCAAACTCAGTTTAATGACCATTGGTCTGATGATATTGATCTAAATTATGTATCTGATGATTACTTCTTACATGACTATGGCGGCATCTCAACAGTTAATGATGATCAACTTGGCAGTCAATTTGACCTTAATTATGAGGGTCAAAATTGGCGCTTTTTAGAACGCTTTCAAGCCTTTCAAACACTACACGAATTAGACACCTCCTCTGAGGAACAATATAGCCGCTTGCCGCAATTAGACTTAATTGGCACATTTCCTAATCAAAAATATGGCTTAACCTATCAAATCAATAATGAATTTGTCTATTTTGACAATGATGAGTTTTCCTTTGGTCATGACGACAATGATGCCGATCGTTACCCAGTGGGTTCGCGTATTAATATTCAACCAGCTGTCAGCCTACCATTAAACTGGGGCAGCGCCTTTTTAGACCCCAAAGTGCAGGTAGAAGGCACATTTTATTCATTGGACAATTTACCAGCTGACCACCCCTACAAATCATCAATATCAAGAGTATTACCAATAGTTGATATTGATAGCGGCTTGATCTTTGATCGCCAAACCCACGTAATGGGCAATAACTATACCCAAACGCTAGAACCCAGGCTGTTTTATCTCTATGTGCCAGACAAAGATCAAGATGATATTCCACTATTTGACACTGATCTTTCTACCTTTGACTTTGACAATCTATTTCGCACCAACCGATTTAGCAGTATTGACCGCGTAGGAGATGCTAACCAATTGTCAGCTGCTGTAACCAGCCGTTTTTTAGATGCGAATACAGGTCAGGAGAAATTGCGGCTTGGCATTGGTGAAATCTTTGCCTTTAAAAAACATGATATTTGCACCTCTACTAATGATTGCCTCGATGACCCGTTAACCAAATACAAAATTTCCCCAATCTATGGCGAATTAAAATATTATCTCAGCCACAATTGGAATATGACCAGCGATGTATCCTGGGATCCGCATACAGAGCAACTATATAGCACTGATACCTCATTTGAGTATAGAAGCGACTCCAGTCATATTATCAATTTAGACTATAATTTTACCAAAAATGGTGATTCTTATGATGATAAAACGGTAAACTTAAACCGTATTGACATTTCCGCCGCATGGAAACTATGGCGCAATTGGCAAGTTTTAGGTGATTGGAACCATAATTTAAGTTATCATGACTCAGATACTTACTTAGCTGGCGTTGAATATGACAACTGTTGCTGGGCCATAAGATTTGTAGCTGCAAAAATCTACAAAGACACCAACGAATATGATAGCCAGTATTATGTACAATTTTTATTAAAAGGGATCGGCAGTAGCGGATTTGGTAATGCCGGCGGTTTATTAACTGATAGCATTTCTGGTTATCAAGATAATTTTGCAAATAGAGTAGTCTAGTAATATGAAAAAGATAATAACAAAAATTTCAATGTTCTTTTGTTTAGTTTTTATGGCCAACTGCTGTTTGGCAGCCCAACTAATAGACAAAGTTGAAATAATTGTTAATAGCAATGTAATAACCTCGAGCCAAATAGCAACAGCTATGACCCAGGCCAAGCAACAATTAGCAAGCAGCCATACCCCTTTACCAAATGAAAAAGCATTACGCAAACAGGTAATTAACAACCTAATCGACCAGGAGATTCAGCGCCAAATGGTAGCTCGAGCTGGCATTAAAATTAGCGATAGCCAACTTAACCAAGCTGTCTTAAACATTGCCAAACAGAACCACATGTCGCTAGCGCAATTAAAACAGGCAGTTGAAACCAGCGGCACAAGCTATGCAAAATATCGCAAAAATATTAAAGAACAAATGGCCTTTACTCAATTACAACAACAAGAGTTGGTTAAAAATATAAACGTTACCGACCGCGAAGTAGACGAATTTATCCGTAACTATAAAAATGTGCCCCAACCTAATGCTGAATATCATATGGAAGATATCTTTGTGCCTCTAACTGACACCCCATCACCAAAAGAGATAGCGGCCGCAAAACAACGAGCCGAAAAATTACTAAAACAGATCCAGGCAGGAACAAACTTCCGCCAATTAGCCGCAGCCCAATCCAGCGGCAGCAATGCCTTAAAGGGTGGAGATTTAGGCTGGAAAAAATTGGCAGAGATGCCAACTATTTTTGCTGATTCCTTAAAGACCATGAAACCTGGACAGGTTGTAGGCCCTATACAGGCGCCTAATGGTTTTCACCTTATCAAGCTAACAGGGATTCGTAACAGCAATCAAAAGCTTACCAAAAACCAGGTACAGCAACTGATCTTTCGCCGTAAATATGGTGAAGCACTGCAAACCTGGATGCAAAAACTACGCGCTGGAGCTTATGTGCAGTATGTTGGAAATGAATAATTACAATTAATGTATATAGTGAACAACAGAAGCTACTAACGCCAACAAAGCAGAAATAATGCCAATATTAAATGTCAGCTTAGTAATGATTTTACTGTTAGCCTCATGCATCGGTTTTTCAAACCGATTCTCTATCTCTTTCATTTCAAGCTTCATTTGAATGGTATGCTCTTCAAACTGCTACAATGCCGCCTCAATCATATTATCTACCTCATTTACTGTGCATACATTCTTAACAATTTAGTTTAGTTTACTGCTAAAAATAGAGAAATCCATACCGTAGCTAGGGGACGCTCTTAACGTAGCTAGGGGACGCTCTTAATTTAGGGACACTCTTTGATTAAAGAGTGTCCCTAAATTAAGAGCGTCCCCTAGCTACGGTATATTTATTTAATATCGAACCAAGGTTATAATAACGTTATGCAAATTAAAACATTAGCTAAAAAACGATTCGGTCAAAATTTTTTACAAGATAAAAATATAATTCACAAAATTATAGCCTCAATAGCGCCACAAGCTACTGACCATATAGTTGAAATTGGTCCAGGTCTTGGCGCCTTGACTACCCAAATATTACCCCAAGTCAGCAGGCTGGATGCAGTCGAGCTCGATCGTGATCTGATTCCAAAACTGGAGGCTGCCTGCGGCAAGCCAGGCAATCTTTATATCTATCAGGCAAATGCGTTGAAATTTGATTTTTCTAATTTGTCAGCTGAGAATAAACCTCTCCGAATAGTTGGCAATTTACCATACAACATCTCAACCCCTATTATCTTCCATCTGCTAAAATATCTACCCTTAATAGAAAATATGCATTTTATGCTGCAACAAGAGGTTGTAGAACGCTTAGCAGCCAAACCTGGCAACAAAATCTATGGTCGCCTCAGCGTTATGGTGCAATATTTTTGTGAAGTAACTAAGCTTTTTACCGTGCCGCCCCAGGCTTTTTATCCTGCTCCTAAAGTATATTCAGCTATTGTCAGACTGAAACCTCACAAAGAAATAGCACTACCAGCGCAAAATATAAATTACTTTACCAACATAGTGAAACAAGCATTTTCTCAGCGCCGTAAAACTATTCATAACTCGCTAAAGAGCCACCTCTCTAATGAACAGCTACAAAGCATTAACATAGATCCCAAATCACGACCAGAGCAGTTAACTGTGGCTGACTTTGTTAAGATAAGCAACATCGGCTAGCCAAACTCATTCAACAGATCTTTTTTTATAGATGTAGTCGTCTAAGATGCCGCGGATTTGATCCATATAGACTGGTTTAAGGAGAATGTCTGTCATGCCAGCATCTATTCCCTTATCTTTATCTTCGTCAGTAACATTAGCAGTAACGCCAATTATTGGTGTATTTGGGCCATCCCTTAGATTTTTCTGCATAAACGGCAACAGGTCATAGCCATGAGTATCTGGAAGTTGTAGATCAAGAAACACTATATCATATTGTCCATCATGTTGATTGATTAGCCGTCTAGTTTCAGCTCCAGTTTCTGCAACATCAACCAGGCACTTAAGCTCGGTTAAGAACTCTCTTAAGATGAAAGAGCAGATCTCGCTATCTTCAACAACTAATATTTTTGGTTTTTCGGGTTCCTCTACTGTAGGGAATTTAGGTGCCGTATGCACAGGTAAAGAGAAACAAATCTCCGTTCCTTTGCCTGGTTTGCTCTGAATGTTAATTTTACCATCCAGCATCTCAAGCCGCTGTTTGGTAGCAGATAGAATTAAGCCTGAATCAATATGTGATTTTCCAGGTTTTTCAGAAAAATGATCAAAGATATGCTTCAACTGTGCAGAACGAATGCCGCAGCCAGTATCGCTTACTTTTACTGTTAATATTAAGTTATCCTTATCAATAGATTCGCTACTGGTCTTGATTGTTATTCTGCCTTTATCAGTATATTTAACCGCATTTGAAACCAAGGCATCCATAACATGGATAAGACGGCGACTATTAGCATAGACAATATCTGGAACATCAGGCTCTACCTCATGGTCTATTCTAAGAGATTTACTCTGGATTTTATCTTTATTTTTATCCAGAGCCCAATCGGTTATTGCCCGAATTTCAGTTATATCCTCAGGCAATTTATCACCTTCAATATGTTGTTGTTCAACAAAGTCAAAGAGATAGTTGATTATGCGGGATAAATCTGAGCCAGCACTCAAAATATTCTGCAACCCCTCATAAAAAGCGTCAAAGCCATCATCAACTGATTTAAAGTCCGATGGTTTTTTAGACATAAGAAGCTGCGCTAGCCCTATGATAATATTGAGCGGAGTCCGAGACTCATGATCAACAACTGACAACAGGTTCAACTGCTTCCAGTAGGATTTCTCGATCTCTTTCTTGGCTTGAGCCAGCTCAGTTTCCATCTTTTTACGCTCAGTGATGTCGATTGATATACCTAATAAACCGATTACTTTGCCTTGTTTATTGTGCAGTGGTACTTTGCTGGAGAGAAACGTTACATTTTTATTGCCTTTTAGCGTGACTGCCTCTTCTATTACCTGCGATATTCCTGTTTCCATCACTTCCTGGTTTACTCTATCCAGGTCTTCAGATCGATGCTTCCAAGGAATATCTTTATTACGCTTACCTACTATTTCAGCTCTATCTTTGAATCCAACAGCTTTTGCTTGCTGATCATTACAGCCAAGATAGACTCCATCTCGATCAAGCCAGTAAACATGACCAGGCATCAGCGCTAATAAATTTTCATAATAATCGCAAATATTTTGAGCACATGAGTCTAAATCTACATCTTGGTCAACTGCACAACCTGTGACGCAGGAATACATTTTTGCCAGCAACTCACTTTTTTGCTGCAGTAGTACCTCAGCCTCTTCTTTCGCCTGCTTTAATTGATTCTCCAACTGTTTTTGATAGGTGATATCTGTTGATATTCCCAAAAGGCCAATTACCTTGTTGTCTTTTTTTAATGGGATTTTGTGTGAAAAATAAGTTTGCAGCTTTCCATTTTGTAATATGTGATTTTCTTCAATGGTTTCAGGCTTGCCTGAGCGCATTATCTTGTTGTTATTTGAGATAATTGCATCAGCTTCACGCTTTGGATAAAACTCATGTAATTTTTTACCATATAGGTCTTTGCTAGAGGAAAACCCCAAAGTTTTTGCTTGTGACGTATTGCCACCTAGCAAAAGGTTATCACTATTAAACCAATATACATTGGTCGGTAATAGCTCAATTAAATCATGCAAAGAAAAATCAAATTGTTCTAGAGTGTTTTTAGGCTTAGCTCCCATAATCGTATCTCCTTTTTGTTCAAGTATTATTTATAATACTACTAGTTTGATCCTTTTAGAACTTATTTCTCCAAACTATTTGCATTTCTAGCCATCTGCTTTAGCACCTTAAATGCAATTTTCTGTTCATCTTTATCAGTATTAGCGGTTAAAATTTTACGCCATTTCCTAATAACTTTCTGGAGAACTGGAATTATACCCTTACCCTTTTTGGTTAAAAAAATACAATAACAGCGTTTGTCGTTTGCATCTTGTTTACGGGTAACATATTTCGCTTCTATCAATGGCTTTATGATACGAGAAATTGTGGTTTTATCGAGATGAGTATGTTTACTTAGAGCTTCCTGACTAATGCCATCGTGATGCAATAGAGCTAATAAATAGGGCAAATGACAACTGTTTATATCCAAACCTGCTAAATGCTGTTTAATAAAATCCAATTCTGCATGCCGAATCGTATGAATATATTTACTTATTACATTCATGTAGCAGCCTCATTTTTAAATTTTCGCATTTGTGGTCTATACAGCATAAAAGTGACCGAGAAAGCTAAGATATCAGCTATTGGAAATGCCAACCAAATTCCATTAAGCTTTAAAAGTGGAGCTAAAATCAGCAATGCTGGAATTAAAAATAGAAGCCCACGTAATGACGACAGTAATAATGCTGGTTTAACTTTTCCCAACGATTGAAACATGGTTGCAGTTATCATCTGAAATCCAACTAATGATAATGTCGGCGTTATAAATAATATTGCATGCTTCCCCTCTGCAATTAAAACAGGATCATTTGTGAAAATATTAAAAATAATTTTTGGGAATGAAAAAATCACCACAAATGAGATAACAGAAATTACTGTAGCAATCACATTTGCCTTTTTAATAGACTCTCTAACTCTAGCAATAAGTTTAGCACCGTAATTAAAGCCAAGAATTGGCTGCAAGCCTTGTGCAATACCTAAAATTGGCATAAAGAATGACATAAGTACACGACTCAAAATTCCATATACAGCAATAGCTGAGTCACCGCCATATATTCCTAAAAGATGATTTAACACTACTAAAGATAGACTTGAACTTGCGATTCTTACTAAAGATGAGGAGCCAATAGCTGCTATCTTCAAAACCAAATAGCCCCTTAAAACAAAGTTTTTCATGACAATCTGCAACGAACTATTGCCGAAAGCAAAATAGTACAGCATAAAACAAGCAGCAAAAATTTGAGCTATTAGGGTCGCAATTGCAGCTCCCTTAACCCCCATGTGTAACCATATGATGAAGATAGGATCTAAGATAGTATTTAATACGGCGGAAAAAATCATCGAGTACATCGCCATCTTCACATTACCCTCTGCGCGAGCAATACCAGTACCAGCCATAGCAAACATAACAAACGGCACTCCGAGCAAAATAACATTCATAAATTGCCGCGCATATGGCAAGATCGATGGGGTAGAGCCAAAGATAGCTAAAAATTTCGCGCTATCCCACAAACCTACCGCTGTAATAATAATACCAGTGATAATTGCCAAACAAATAGCATTGCCAAAAACCAAATTTGCTTCATCAGGTCTTTTGGCCCCCAAAGCAATCGAGATCAAAGTGGCGCTTCCGGTGGATATTAATTGCGCAATCGCAGTAATCAATATTTGAATAGGAAAGACAATTGACAAAGCTGCGATCCCTAAGACTCCAACACTATGACCGATAAAAATAGTATCAATAACATTGTAAAATGTTTGCACTAGCATGCCAACCATTGCTGGCAAAGAGAATTGCCATAATAATTTGCTGATGCGCTCGTTAGCCAATACATGTTGTCGATTTAGTTGCATATACAACTATTATACATGGAGCATTTGCTTCTGTCTATAACCCATTTACTATTTATGAAGCAACCAGGCCTCCAGACCATATAGAGGAATCTCTTGAATATTATTATGCACCGCAAATAATCCTTCAGAAATCTTTAAACCATGTGGTGAATTTGGATGTGACTCTAAAAATAGCTGCATGCTCCGCATACTTCCTGTAGCACCAGATTTAACCTCAACAGGAATTATATCTGCATCTTTAGTTACTAAAAAATCTAGCTCCGCATTACTGCTTTTAGCCTCTCTATGCCAATAATATAGATCTTGGGCTGATTTTATGTTGGTATAAGCTATAAGTTCTTGCGCTACCAGCTGCTCAGCCATAGAGCCTAAAGTTTTTAGCTGCATAGGATTTAGCAGCCACTTATCTAAAGCCAATCCAAGCATGCGTTGCGCTAAACCAATATCAAAAAAGAATACTTTAAATTTTTTCTCATTCTTTTCAGCTCCTAAAGGCTGAGTCTGACCTGAGGAATGACAACAAATATGCACGATACCTGCTTGTGACAACAATAACAAAGCCTCTTT
>JAGLXC010000120.1 GCA_023133095.1 Gammaproteobacteria bacterium
AAAATCCAATCGCTTTGGGTATAGTCATCAATCACAAATTTTATTCTCATTTTGCAAGGAAAATGCTAACATGATGACTATGCATCAAGGAGCACCACGACTATTTCGGCCAAACAGAAATGTGGCTTTACAAGGACAATGTTTAGCAAGAATAGATCAGTATATAACAAGCATAGTCTCACTAAAAGACTACAGTATCGAAATCCCTTAGTTAGCGCTCCAGCTGACCCATTGTCTTTAACGACTAGCGACGAATACTCCATAGATGAACCAGCGCCACCAGAAGACCCAAACGGCAGTGGCCCCTGCTGCAACACCGTCTCTTTAGCGTATTTCAGCTGTACCGTCACTAACAAAATAGGTTGCAAAACAGAGCGGCGCACTAACGCCTGCAATTTTGGTAACTCCTGAGATCTCTAGCTGCAGCACACACTCTTTGCTATTTTTCTGTTTTGGCGTAATGGTTACATCTTGCAGCCGCGGCTCATATTTTTCAATAAGCTCCTTTATAGCTGCAACTAAATCATTAACAGAATAGGGCAAACTTTGATAGATACTGGATACATCGGGCAAGCCATAATCTGGCAAATGTACCAGAGAGCCTGCCCGAGCATTTAATAATCGATTAAGATGGGTGCGAATACTGCAAAACTCAGAATTCTTGTAATCACCAGAAAGAATGTCGAGCAATGCATGATTCATAATCTTATTTACCAAATATAGTTTTACCAGTAGCTTTCAAATCATCTACAGCCTGCATAACTCGATCAGCCATGCCCTGCTCTGCCTTCTTTAAATAGCTACGCGGATCATAAACTTTCTTATCTCCAACTTCGCCTTCGATTTTTAGCACACCGTCATAATTTCTAAACATGTGCTCAACAATTGGCCTGGTAAAAGCATATTGAGTGTCAGTATCAACATTCATTTTTACAACACCATAGCCTAAAGTCTCATGAATATCTGCCTGGGATGAACCAGAGCCACCATGAAACACTAAATAAAAAAGAGCATCTTCACCAAACTCTTTTACTACTGCATCTTGACCTGTTTTCAAAATCGCTGGGCGCAATTTAACATTGCCAGGCTTGTAGACACCATGAACATTACCAAAGGTGGCAGCAAACATAAACTTAGCGCCTTTTACTGTGCTTAAACGGCGATGCACTTCCAGCATATCTTCGGAAGTAGTATAGAGTTTTTCTGCTGGTGTTCCTTCAGTGTTAACACCATCCTCTTCACCACCAACTACGCCGGCCTCAACCTCTAAAATTATCTCATTTTTATGGCAACGCTCTAATAGTGGCACTGCAATATCAAGGTTATCTTTAAGTGACAAAGCGCTACCATCAAACATATGGCTATTAAATAAATTTGGTAAGCCTTGAGCTCGACGCTTTTCGGTTTCTTCAATTAAAGGAATTAAAAAGGAGTCAACTTTGTCAGCCTGGCAATGGTCAGTGTGCAATGCCACATAGATGTTATATTTGTCGGCCATACGATGCACATGTTCTGCAAGCGAGATAGCTCCAAGGACTTTATCTTTTACACTCAAACCAGATGCAAATTCAGCACCTCCTGTTGAGACCTGAATAATGCCGTCAGTTTGCTTTTCAGCAAATCCACGTAACACACCATTTATTGAAGCCATAGAGGTAATATTTATCGCAGGATAGGCAAAGCCATTATTTCTGGCATTATCAAGCATACGACAATAGGTTTTATAATTAGCTATAGGCATAGTTGTTCTCCTTGTTTACCCTTCGCGCTTGACTTTTATGCTGTGTTGCCTACGCCCACTCGCAATCCTCATTTATGGTTTATAAACTCCGGTTGCTCATAGGCTTGACGCCTTGCCTAAAACCCAATCGCT
>JAGLXC010000121.1 GCA_023133095.1 Gammaproteobacteria bacterium
GGTAAGCCACTATTTTATACCTCAAAATCCACATAAGCAATCATGCACTTGAAGATGATCTGGACTCCAGCCAATCATCAGAAGCCTTAATATTACCGTCAGGATAATTAAGATCGATTTTCTGGAAGCGCATGCTTACCTCTTCTTGATGATTATAGCCATCATTATGAGGATCTTTGACGTGCAACATAAATTGTTTCACCGCGACCACCTTGACACTCGACAAAGTATGGGTGAAATAGACCTCCTCTTCGCCTCGATCATTGATGTGATACCAATCAAACCGCACACTTTGCAAAGTTTTGCCACGACAACAAGCGTCAAACAAAACTGGCGACGCGCTATCTAATGCTTTAATCAATATTACATTGTGATGCTGCCGCACTGCAGTTAATTGACCGGTATTTTTGTCAGATGGTATCGATACCGTATAATCAAAAGCATGGCCTTCAGCTGTGCCCTCGCGACCTTTTATCTGCACATTAGCTTTTACCTGTTGGCCCTGCTCATCTTTAATTGTTACATATACTGGACTTGCCATAATTATTCTCCTAAAACATACTCATAAATTAAACTCGCCACTTAAACGCAACGAGCTACCGTTGCTTCTATTGTTGCGCCGCTCCTTTGGGTAATTTCCCAACTAAAGATAGACGCACATCAATGCCCTCAATCTGGAAATGAGGCACTGCATACATAGAAATCTTATAAAAACCAGGGTTATCAGGAACATCGTCCACAGTAACTTTACCATCACGCAAAGGATGGGTTGCCGCCAATTCTGGCCCTGGTTTATTCATCTTAGTTACCAAACTCTGGATCCAACCATTTAATTCGCTCTCAAGTTCAATTCTGTTTTTATTGGCACCGATATTTTCACGCTGCAATACTTTTAAGTAGTGACCCAACCGTGAGCTTAAAAAGATATATGGTAAACGCGAATTAATCCGACTATTTGCTGTTGCCTCTGGGGTTGAGTACTCCTGTGGCTTTTGACTTGAGTTAGCAGAAAAAAAGCAGGCAAAATCACTGTTTTTATAGTAGCTAAGCGGAATAAAGCCGAGATTGGCATACTCTAATTCACGAGTCTCAGGAATAATGGTTTCAGTTGGAATTTTAGTTTGCAAACCGCGGCCAACATCATATTGATGAATCGGCAACTGCTCTACCTTTCCACCAGCTTCTGGCCCGCGAATATTCAGAGTCCAACCATATTTCTGAAAAGAACGCGCCATGTTGGCAGCTAAAGCAAAACTAGCATTGCCCCATAAATAGTCAGTAGCAGTTTCGCCCTTAACCTGTTCAACATAACAAAAATCACGCGCTGGATTCTGTTCGCCATAAGGCAACCGCAATAAAAATCGCGGCAAAGTAAGGCCAAGATAACGAGCATCTTCTGTTTCACGCAAACCATTCCAGCGCACATATTCAGCTCGCTCCATATAGTTACTAAGATCATTAATTTTAGTAACTTCATCAATGTTGTTTTTATTAAAAAACTTAGCTCCAACCGACCCAAGAAAAGGGCAGTGCGCAGCCGCTGCAACTTTAGATAACTCTGCAAGCAAAGTTACATCAGGGGCTCCTGCATTAAATTCATAATTAGAAACAATAGCTGAAATTGGCTCGCCGCCTGGAGTATCATATTCTTGCACATAGATATGCTTATACAAACCGGTTTGAGTAATATCAGGTGCATCTTCAAAATCTTCACGCAATGTCTCTTTATCTATGTCCAAAACCTCTATTTTCATATTGTAGTTAAAATTCATATTGTCGACTAAATACTTAAGACTTTTCCAGACAGATTCACACTGCTGAAACTCAGAATGATGCAAAACCTCATCTAATTGCGTACCAATAACTTCATCTAGTTTAGCAATATAGTGGTCCAATAAAACCTTATCAATTTGCCCAACCTTATCGCCATCATTGGCTATCATGTTAATTAACACCTGCAATGATGCACTTAAACGTTCATTGAGACCACGTGCTGCCATATCCTCTTTAGTTGTAAAATGGTTAAGGCTAAGCTGCTGGGTAAAAGGCACTGTATCTGCCAAACCAAACAGCTGCTGATAGCTGCTAACATCTTCTGCTGTTGCTAACTCTTGTGATTGCGATTTATTTGTTTCTGCTACAGTCATAATTCATTCTCCCTTTTTTGTTACTAACTCACCTTCGATAGGTGCATCTTTATGTAACGCATCTTGCAATAGATTTAATTGCGTTTGATCTTGCGCAATTTTTTCTAACCTCCGCCGCAATGCAGCATTATCTAGCAAATTAGATTTAAGATCTTTTAGCAGATTACGCATAGCTAATATTTTTTGTAATTCAGGAACTTGCTGCACAATTGTCTCTGGACGAAACTTTTGCAATGAATCTGCCACTAAATTTATCCGCAACTCTGAACCATCATTATGAATTTTAT
>JAGLXC010000122.1 GCA_023133095.1 Gammaproteobacteria bacterium
AAAAAAATATGGATTTGAAAGGGTACGAGTTTTTGGATATTCATTAGGATGCAGAGTTGGGATTCAAGCTGGACTTAATTTGATTGTATATCCTTTGCAAGATGGAGAAGCAGCTCTATTTGATCTATATGAATTTCAGTGGCAGCTTCATTATATATTAGGCTGGAGTGTTAGAGTTTTTACTGAACCTAGGTTGCGTGAATATTGCATGGCCAAAGCATCTGAAGTTCATGTGGATAAGATTTTTGGTTCAGCTGTGGATTTGATATCTATTTATCATTTTGGTTGTATAAAACGAATATTTGATTTAGGTGATTACTACGATTTATTGATGAAAGGTGATCGGAAACCAATTTGTAGAGCAGATATAGATCCTGGTGATATTGAATTAAAAAATATTGAAACTATTACAAGCGCATTTCCTAGAGAGGAATTTCTTTTGAGAAGGCAATATCTTGCGGGATTATTAGAGCAGCAAGAAGTTAAAGAGCTTATCCAAAAAAAATCAGCTAGTTATGCAAATGGATTGTTAGAGCACATTAATAAATTTCCGTTTTCCGCTAAAGATATAATTTTGCGGCATCTACGGGAGGTGATGGCGCTAAATGAAGAGCTTGATCAATTTTATGAGCAGCATCTAGAAGAGATTCAAAAAATTGGCGCAAAAGTATCGAGATTCTATTTTAGGAGTAGCATGCGTGAAAAGCAGGATATCTTGCCTCCTGTAGCGAGAGATAGTGATTTGGCAAAGCGGGCTAAAAAGCATTGGGATAATGATGCTGTTCTTGTAAAAGATCTTGAGCGCGGATATGGTCAAGAGATCGTAATTTTGTTTAGTATATTGTATTTTTTATTAGATGAGGTGCGTAATTCTGGGATTACCGAGTTGTTGTATGATGAAACGCAATTTCAACAATTAGTACATTGTATATATGTCGATTTTTGCAAGCGTTTTGTTGATCCTTTTGAGGAAGTGTCTCTTGTAACTTTCACAGAACCTGTTGTAATCGATTTGTTGAAAAGTCAGACTTTATCTGGAGTCCATATGACTTCCATATGTAGGTCTGGATTCTATATGATTAGTTTTGATAGGCCAGTATGTCTTCCTCAATTAGCTAATTCGCAAGAACCTGTCCAGCATGATTATATAAGGATACCATTTTATTCTGAAGTGATAGAAGGGTTGCCATCAAGTTTCTTACCAGGTTCCATTTTGGGTTGCAATATCGATGTCAAAGTCCGATCTAACGTGTTGAATTTTTGCTATGGGCGCAAGATATGTCCTAGAGATAACAAAAAGTTTGATAAGCTCAAAATGACGGTAGAAAGACTTTTTTTATATCAAGATAATTGGGAATATAGAGGGAAAATTTCAAGGTTCAGTTGTCAGGCAAAGACTTTTGAGTACCCACCTGTTCAAGATTTTGATTTATTACTTGCTAAAAATGGAATGGATAAAAAAGATTATCCAGATTATGAAAAAGATAAGAAAGTATTTAATGAGTTTCAGCTGGTTAAAGATTGTACACAGAAAATCTCTTATTATGAAATGCAGATAATAACCTTAGAGGATTATAAGCTGAAACGTCAGCAAGTGGCTTTAACTCTAACCTCTGACCATAATGCTTTTTGGCTTAATCAAGAGTATGTGAGAGAGCTAGAGGCTAAAATAGAACTGTTACGGCAGCTGCAACAACAGCATATTAGGCACTTATTCGATTGTCCATATATTTTGGCGCATTCTTGCCGTCATACAAGCGACTTTAAAGAGAGATTGGCTCATGAGCTGGTCGAGGATGTATATCGACAGATAAACAATAGTTCTTCCAAAGATAGACTCCATAAGGTTGTTGTTGCTTGTTTTGATTCTACCCTAAAAATGTCAGAGGATGCAGCTACTGATGGTTCGGTTGCTTCTCCTGCTGAATTAATGGCTGCGCGAGCAAGACGTGATTCTTCTGCGCTTTATCGAAGGCAATCATCATCTTCATTGTCAGAAGCTGATGTTAATGCGCCGCATTCCGATACCTCTGGGTTTGGTGCGGCTACCCGTTAATGCGGAATTTTCATTCACTCCGGCTCGCCATGCGATCGTTTGCATCCAGCAATTGCGCGCTTAAGCCGGACATGGGTTCGCCCAGGCCACGGGAGATTTCAGCTAGAATTTTCGGGTCATTGTAATGGGTTACGGCTTGCACAATTGCTTTAGCGCGTTTGGCAGGATCACCTGATTTAAAGATGCCGGAGCCTACAAAGACGCCATCGGCGCCGAGTTGCATCATGAGCGCGGCATCGGCTGGGGTGGCAATACCGCCAGCTGCAAAGTTTACTACTGGCAATCGGCCGAGCTCTTTGGTTTTGAGGAGCAGATCATAGGATGCTCTGTGGTGTTTGGCGGCCGTCATTAGCTCTTCAGTTGGCATGTTCTGTAGTTCATTGATTTCGC
>JAGLXC010000123.1 GCA_023133095.1 Gammaproteobacteria bacterium
GCTCCTGATAATAGTCAGCAAACAGAAAAAATAGATGCTCAGCTACAGCGTATGCGGGAGCAACAGGATAAAACACTCTCGAAACAAGAGTGGGAGAATAGAAGGCGTGATTTGCAACAAGATATGAGTACTCAGGCAGGTGATCTTTTTGCATCCTGGACCCCTGTTACCAAACAGCAGTATGTAAAGAACGAGGCTGATGCAACAGCTGGCACAGGAGTATCAGGACAAGCAGGATCAAAAGCTAATGCAGGTACAGGAAATGGACAACAACAGCCAGTGGATGGTGATATTTATAACCCTGGCTCTATTGTTTTTGCAGTATTGGATACAGGAATTAATAGCGATGAGAAGAGCCCTGTTATGGCTACTATTACGCAGGGTCCTTTAAAAGGCTCTAAAGTATTAGGAACTTTCAAACGCCAAGACCAAAAAGTAGTCTTGAGCTTTAACGTGCTTAGTGTGCCCTATTTAGATCATTCTGTAAAATTTAATGCTTATGGTATAGATCCAGAAATAGGCAGAATAGCTTTGGCTTCTAGTGTTGATAACCACTATTTATATCGTTATGGCACTTTGTTTGCTTCATCATTTTTAAGCGGTATAGGAGATGCGGTTAAAATCTCAAACTCAGATACTACTTCTACTGTTTTAGGTATACCAGTCACTACCTATTCTGGCGGATTAAGCGGAGCGCAGGCAACATTAGTAGCATTAGGTGATGTTGGTGATAAATTTAGTGATGTATTAGAAAAAGATTTTGATACTCCGCCTACAGTACGAGTCAAAGCCGGCAGTGGTATTGGCTTATTGTTAATGTCTGATTTAACAGTTCCTAAAGGATAAAGCAAAATGGCAGATGAAGAATATAAATTTCGGGAAGAAGAGTATGATGTTGTTGGTATGGCTGAGCATGAGATGCCAGCTGAACCTGAGACGGGCGCTAAAACACTTGATGCAGAAGCTACCGCATCTACTAGAGCAAAGATTAGTCTGCCAAAGTTACCTAAGCTACCGATTAACAAAAGGATGTTAGTTGTTTTAGGGGCGGTTTTTGTAATATTTATTCTGTATCAATTTGTAAAACCTAAGAAAAGCATTGATCAGTTCCCTACAAATTCAACTGCTGCAAGTGCAGCGCAATCGCAGCCATCTGCTACTAAATTTGCGCCATCTACTATACAATCATCTGCACTCATGCCGCAATCTAGTATTGATGATGCTAAAATTAATAAACTGCAGCAGCAATTAGCTAAATCACAGCAGGAGTTAGCGGGTATGCAGAAAGCAGTATATAATCTAAATGTTGCAGTGCAAGAGCTCTCACAAGCAGTAAAAGAGTTGGCTGTGCAACAGAGAAAGGTTCCGTCCGCAAGAAAGATGAGGCAGCATATGCCGCGAATAAGCTACCATGTGCGAGCTGTCGTACCAGGACGTGCATGGTTAGAGTCATCTTCTGGAGCAATTATCACAGTTAGGCCTGGTAGTAATTTAGGTAATTATGGGACAGTTACGAAAATAGATGATAGCAGGGGAATAGTAAAGACTGATTTAGGGTTTGTGATTAAATATGGCACCAATGATATTTAGACAGCATGTAGGGATGACTCCTGCGTCCGCGCGTTTGTGGCGTTTAAGTGTAGGGGCAACTCTTGTGGTTGCCTTATTGATGCTAAGTGGCTGTGATTTAAATATAGATCCTACTGCTTGGAATCAGATGCTGGAAACTTTACAGAAGAATTTTCCAGCTGTAACGCGGTTAATATTTGCAATAGCATATTTAGCAGGAATTTTTTTTATTTTTTCTGCTCTGCATAAACTGCGGGCTTATGGTGAAGCGCGTACAATGATGCCATCTCATGCTCAGTTAGGCGGACCATTGACGCAATTTGCACTTGGAATAGCATTGATGTTTTTGCCATCTGTGGTTACAATTTCTGTAGCTTCATTATGGGGTGAAGGAAGTTTAATGGCCTGGCCTACAATAAGCTATGCTGTATCAAGCCAGGTATGGGACACAGTGTTTGGTATAATTAGGATATTGGGCTATATTGCTATGGTTCGTGGTTTGATGCTGATGGCTAGATCAACTGGCCAGGGGGCACAGCAAGGGACTTTTGGAAAGGGTATGGTACATTTAATTGGCGGTATTTTAGCAGCAAATATAGGTGGGACAATAAGGATGATTGCTGCTAGTTTTGGTATTAATTTGGTATAGGGGAGGCCCTTGTGGTCCTTCTTAAGTAAGTAGGGGCGACCATTGCGGTTGCCATCAGGTTTAGGAGAGTAACAATGAAAACAATAGTAAGTAAAATCAATCAGTCTGGATTAACAAAGATGTTAGGGTTGTTTTTAATAATAGCCGCTGGTTTTTATACTAGCCATGCTTTTGCTACAACTACAGGCGGAGCCTCCAGTATTGGAGCCATTGCTGATCAGGTAACCGGATCATTTGCTAGTATTGGTAAGCTAATTATCGCTATAGCTTATTTAGCTGGTTTCGGATTTGTTGTGGGTGCTATTTTTAAATTTAAGCAGCATAAAGATAATCCAACCCAAATTCCCATGGGAACACCGATCGCAATGTTAGTGCTTGGCATCTGCTTGATCTTTTTACCAAGCTTTATTGAGCCAGCTCAGAATACTCTGTTTGGCAGTGGTGGAGGTATAGCTGGTGGTTTTCAAGGTGGTGGAGCTTCATCCATTCCTGGCGCTAGCTACTAATATATTTTGGGAGATAGCCTGTGTATCCAATAGAGCTATCAGCTGCATCAGGAGCATGGCGTTTATTTGCAGTCAGGAAGGTGGATTCCGCCTTCCTTGACTTTGCAAATAAGATATTTGTGCGTGATAATCACACCTGTCAATTTTGTGGCTTTCAAGCTAAGCAGTATCAAGAGGTAATAAATCTTGATAATAACTATTTAAATAATAAAACTAGCAATTTAGTTACTGCCTGCTGCTTTTGTGCGCAGTGTTTCTTTTTAGAGGCGGTAGGTAAAAGTGACCATGGTGGTGGCACTTTAATCTATCTACCTGAGATGACTCAGAATGAACTAAATAGTCTATGCCATGTGCTGTTTTGTGCTATCTCAAATGCTACCGATTATCGTACTGATGCCCAAAATGTTTATCGTACTTTTAAAATGCGCTCCAAACTTGTAGAGCAACAGTTAGGCGAAGGTATGCATGATCCTGCTTTATTAGGGCAGATGCTGATTGATGCTGATATGAAAGAGCGAAAAAAAATAACTACAGCAATGTTAAAAGATTTAAGGCTCTTGCCTTCACAGGAGAAATTTAGCGAACAGATTCGGGCTTGGGCACGGGCTGCTTTAGATGAATTATCACAGTAGGAAATATATATGTTTAAAATTTTTGAAACCATTGCCGATACCAGAGATGCGTTTTTAGCCTGGTTCGACACGGCATTAAAAAAAACTACTGAATCCTATTGTGAGCTGCAAACTGCAGATAGTCCTATAGCGTTAGTTGCTAATGATGGCTCTTTGGTCTCTATTTTAAAAGTTCGTGGTGTAAAGAAATTAATTGGTAGCGATGAATTTAATAATATTCAACGCGGATTGCTGCATAATATGCAGACAGCTATGTCACGTCCTGGCCATACAGTTCAAGTATATTTTACTTATAATAAAGATGAGGTTGGTGCTGAAATTGCTAATATTTTGCAGCCAGCACGTGAAACAGCTGAAAGGTTGCGTTTGGACCTGGCTGATCTATTTTCCGAACGGATTCATCATTTAGCCAAATATTGTGCGCATGAAGAGATGCATATTGTATTATGGACCCGGCCAAATTTATTAAGCAAAGAGGAGTACAAGCGCTCGTTTAAAGATAAACAAAGATTAATTAAAGATAAAAAAATTCCGCCATTTCGGTTTACCCAAAATTTAATTGCGGCTATTCCTGAGTTGCGGGATGAACATGACTCTTTTGTACGTTCAGTTGCTAATGAAATGAATGCGTTAGATATTGTTGCTGAAGTATTAGAGGTACACGAAGCCTTATATGAAGTACGTCGTAGTGTTGATGTAAATTTTACTGATAAAGATTGGCGGCCCGCATTACCAGGTGACAAAATCACAATTAAAGAGACAAAAAAATTAACTGGTGATATCTCTGATGTATTGTGGCCATCATTAGCTAGGCAGTTGATTCCACGTGATGCTTATAATCATAGCTTACGTACAGCAAGAGTGGGTGATCGAATCTATGCTTCGGTGTTTATTGATCTCTTTCCTAAAGAGATTCAAAATTTTATGAATTTGTTTAATCGGGTGTTGCCAACTGCTATTCCTTGGCGGATTTCGTTTTTAATAGAGAGCGCAGGGGTCTCATCTTTGCGATTAAAGTCAGCATTAACCTCAGTGATGAGTTGGACCTCAGCCCAAAATCGGCTAATTAATGATGCGGCTAATTTGTTACGTTATATTGATCTGAATACTGATGATGCAGTAGTAAAGTTGCGGGTGGCAGCCTGTACCTGGGCGCCAGAGGATAATATCAGGTTGTTGCGTACGCGCGCTGCGCAATTGGCTAAGGCGATTGAGTCATGGGGATCTTGTGATGTTTCTGAAGTGTCGGGAGATGCCTTTGCAGGCGTTGCTTCAACCATGCTTGGCATAACTTCAACTAGTGTGGCGACCGCTTCAGTTGCCCCTTTATCTGACGTATTACAAATGTTGCCGCTCTTTAGGCCATCTTCGCCCTGGGAGCATGGCGCTATTCTATTTCGCTCTCCTGATGGAAAGCCATGGCCATATCAACCAGGCTCAAGGCATCAGACAACCTGGATCGACCTAATTTACGCACGTCCTGGTTCTGGAAAATCAGTGCTTTCTAATGCTATTAACCTTGCGCTTTGCCTCTCAAGTGGGATTCAGCGCTTACCACATATAGCGATAGTAGATATTGGTCCTTCAAGTAGTGGTTTAATATCGCTGATAAAAGAGTCTTTACCTTATGATCAGCGTCATCTTGCCGCCTATTATCGTCTGCGGATGACACCAGAATTTTCTATTAATCCTTTTGATACTCAATTAGGTTCACGTTATCCAACGCCACAAGAGCGTAGCTTCTTAGTTAATTTCTTAACTCTTTTAGCTACACCTATTGGCGCAGATAAGCCTTATGATGGAATTTCAGACATGGCAGGCCTTGTGGTAAATGAGCTTTATAAGCAGACAGCAGATGCAGGTAAACCTCATACCTATGTGACAGGGGCAGAAGAGATTGTTGATGGCATTTTAGATGAAATAGGTTTTGTTAGCGATGCACATACCACCTGGTGGGAAGTGACCGATGCTTTATTTATGGCAGGGTTTCCGCATGAGGCCTCATTAGCACAACGCCATGCTATGCCAATTTTAGCTGATGCTGCCTCTATTTGCCGATTACCTGCAGTTGAAGATCTATATGGCAAAATTACAGCGCCTACAGGAGAGAATTTAATTAATGCCTTTGCGCGCATGATTTCAGCCGGAGTCAGAGAGTATTCCATTTTATCGCAAGCAACCCGGTTTGATTTAGGTGAAGCTAGAATTGTAGCCTTAGATCTGGACGAAGTTGCTAAAAGTGGCGGTGATGCTGCGAATCGTCAAACCGCAGTAATGTATATGTTGGCAAGATATGTATTGGCCAGGCACTACTATGTAACTGCAGAGAGTGTGGCCGATATACCAGAGGCATATAAAGGTTATCATGAAAAGCGGATTAGTGAAATTAGAGAAGATCCCAAACGTATAGTCTTTGATGAGTTTCATCGTACTGCTCATACCAGTGCTGTTCGCGATCAAGTAGTAGTTGATATGCGTGAAGGACGTAAGTGGAATGTACAAATAGCCTTGATTTCGCAGTCAGTAGAAGATTTTGATGATGTGATGATTGAATTTGCCACCTCAATATTTATCATGGATGCAGGTCCAGAGCAAGCAATAAGAAAAACCAGCAAGATTTTTGGTTTATCAGAGACAGCGCAACATGCTTTACGCAGCTATGTGCATGGTCCCCGCGAGGGTGGCGTTACCTTTTTAGCGCAATTTGCAACCAAAGAGGGGATGAATACACAACTTTTAACTGCAACATTAGGCCCGGTTGAGCTTTGGGCTTTTACCACCACGGCTGAAGATGTTAATCTTCGCAATAGGCTTTATCGTAAAATTGGGCCAGCTGAGGCGAGGCGAGTGTTAGCAACTGTATTTCCATCTGGAAGTGCTACCGCCTATCTAGCAGAGCAATTGACTGTATTGAAGCAGGATACCGGTTTTATTGGTGAAGAGGTCAGGCATGGTGTGATAGATAAGTTGTTAAAAGACATTATGGATCGCTATACTGAAAACCCCAAATTTAAACACTTAGCATAGGAGAAGAACAATGGAAAAAAATACTATATATGTCTCACATTTGCCAGTTAAGATTAGTGAAGATGATTTCCGAACCATCTTTTCCCCTTATGGTGAAATAAAAGATGTCGGGATTCCTACTGAATCTGGCAGATCTATGCGTAACCTTGGGTTTGGTTTTGTAACTTTTGTTAGTGCAGATTCCGCAACACAGGCAGTAAAAACAGCCAATGGCCAAGAAATTACGATTTGCGAAGAGACGAGAAAATTGAACGTCAAACTCGCTGACGATAGTAAGAAATGTCATGGCAGAGGCGGACGCTGGTAGATGGGGTCAGGTCTGGACATGAGACATCTCGATGCCTTACGCCCAAACCTGCCTCTGTTCTTTACGGTTATCGAGATGTCTCATGTCCAGACCTGACCCCGTACATAACTTCAACAATATCCTCTATTGCTGCAATTTCTTTATTAGTCAATAGAGGGAAATAGCGCTTTTGCTTTGTTGTTGAAAGTTTACTGTTGTTTTGCATAATGAATTTTATAATGTTATCTATCTCTTTGTCAGGCATATCAATAACATCCTGAATTGCTTGTTTAGTTTTATCGTAATTAGCAATGTAACGAAGTTCATCTTTAAAGTCAGTGTTAATAGTTGTCTTAATACAGTCAAATAAATATTCAGCTATTTGAGTGTAATCTATGTATTGATAATAACCAAGTGAATCTGTATGAACGTTGATCACACCT
>JAGLXC010000124.1 GCA_023133095.1 Gammaproteobacteria bacterium
CCAGGATGTTGGCTCTTATAACCTGCAGTCCATTGCTACCAAAACTCTTGATAGCCCCATCTGGACCTTTGGCTGGAAAGAGATGGTTAACTGAGATAGGTGGTTATTTTTATGACTTCAGCCACCTATAACCTAATTATAGGTGGCTGAAACACAGATGTTTAAAATATCCAAACCGCAAAGTCCATTTTTTTCGGTCCGGTTTTACCGAACTCAAAATAGAACATCCAGATCCTATACCTATAGGCAGTGTAAATAATGTGCAAATACTGGGTCAGATAACCGCCAGCCAGATTCTAACTCGAATTCTAATATTCCGTTATCTTGAAATTTTTGCAGCATTCCTCCAACAGTTGATTTTGCAATTTGCATTTGGCTAAGAAAATTAATTGAATATGGTTCTTTGACAAAGCTACTTTTGGCAATTGTTGTCAAAAATATTTTTTCTTTAGCAGTAAAGCCATGTAATCTATAGGTATAACTTTGTTTGTTTTCTACCATATCATTTAATGCTAGTTCTATATCAATGCTTGTCAACTCTATATTTTCATAACGTTCCTGCAACCAAGAACCAACTTCGCAAATCGCGTTAGGAACATTGCACATACGTTGTAACAGGTGTTCTAGCGCTTCTGTAGTGAGGGAGATTTTTTTTGGTGCGAACCTTTCTGCAAAATATGGCATCCATTCCGTAGCTGAAATTGGCTGCAACGACATCTCATCACCAAAATTAAATAATGGTGCATTGTTGTCACCCATCATGCGTTCCATAATGTGTCTTTTCGAGCCTAAAATAAATACCGCGCTTTCACTCATTTGCTGCAAGGCTGAACGAAATAATGCTTCGGCTTCAGAGACAAAAGCAACATCCTGAAATTCATCTAAAATTAACATCACTGAATGTTTTTTTGCCAAAGCATTTATACCATCTAAAAAAATAAGAATATTTTTTTGTATATCCTTGGTTTGTCTTTGAAAAATAATATTAGGATTTCCTGTTAGAGAGTCTATAGAAAGCTGTACCCCCATATTTTTAATAAAAAATGCAGTGTGCTTTAGTAAATTATCAATAGTCCAGGTATTAGCTAAAGCTTTGCTCAACCCATGCTCTAATCTGACGGATATAGAATTTAATGAATCAACATCCATAAGATCAACAAAAATAATTATCTTTTTTGGTTGCTTTTGTTTTATTCGTTTGGTGACAACATTTTTTACTAAAGATGTTTTTCCATAACGCCTTGGCGCTAATAGAACAATTTTTTTATTATGATAGCCTGCATTGGTTAATTTTTGAATTTCCTGTTTTCGATTACAGATATTATCCTGATCGATTAATACATCATAATAGAATAATTTCATTGGCTGTTTTGATTTCATAGGATTATATTAACAGGTACAGCCAGCAAAGTCCACTTTTTCCGGTCCGGTTTTACCGAACTCAAAAAATGTGGGCAGGTTTTGGCAAGGGAGATGAAGATGCCCAATGTTCAGCCCTCCTAGAATAAGTGGCTGAAATAGGCAAATAATTCTATTATTTCAGCCACCTATAGTTGCGCTATAGGTGGCTGAAACACATGTTTTTTAAATGAGAGGGCAGTAACGCATTGCTTTTCAAATGTAGAGGGAAAAAGGTTTACGTTAAGATTGTGATTTTTTTAACTTTTTACCAATATTCCAGGCTGGAGCTAGATATTCACCAGTTACCCAATAGTTATTATCTGGCATTGTGAAAACAAAAGGTTTGATTTTGTTAATATCGGGTTTGTTGTCAGTTAGGCACTCTTCATCAATATAGGTATTTATTACCTCAGCAACTACTAAGGCATGATCATCTAAATCAACAGTGGTTGTGACTTTGCACTCAGCGCAGATTGGAGACTCCTCTATCATTGGAGCCTGCTCTAGTTCGCCGTAGAAGCTATTGAACACTCCAGATTTGTCCTCTTTTTTGCCAGAAACAATGGCGCAGTAATCGGTTTCAGTGACTAAATTTGTGGATGCAAGATTAAGGCTAAATACTTTGTGCTCAAGAATTCCTTTGTAGCTATGCCGATTTGTATTGATAGAGACCGCCATTATGTTAGGTTTTACATTAACTCTGGTAACCCAGGACGCTGGCATAAAGTTGGCTTTATTATCTACATTGACCCCAACAATAAATACTGGGGTTGGATAAGCAAAATCATGATTGTTGATTTGAATTTTTTTAGCCATAACGCCTCCTGTTATTAAATAATAATATGGGTAAATAGTGTATACAGATGACATTTTTTGCAAGTAAAAAGTGTCAAAAATGATATGTTTTTGCAAAATATGCCAGGAATGGGTGCTGTTTGTTGCAGAACGCCTCCGGCGTAAGCCAGCGGATGAATGCGACAGGTGGTCCTCCGTTGCTCCCTTCGGGAGCTATGGAGGATTCTACGGCGAATTTCGCCGCAGCCAGAGATGCTTCGATCATTAGATCGGAGAGCTTCATTTGATTGTGCTTGTAGGAGCGCCTCTTGCGGGCGCCCGATCTTAAATCGGTTGCAATCAATTATGGTGTTTGAAATTTTCCGCCTGGTTGGGCTGCAGCAGCTTGAGCATCTTTTTCTAATTCCGGAACGATTTCTTGTCTAATTATGGCAATGCCGGATTCTACCTCTTGTTTTAAGGCTGCAGGTCTATCTGCTTCTGGAAGGTTTAGTATAGATCGTGCTAATTCTCCAAGTCTGGACAGAGTGGTTGATTTTAATGCTTCAGTACGAAATGCTAACTCTTCAGCTGTTTCTTGTTCTGCAGCTTTGGTTAGTGATCCTTGCAGTAGATCTTGGATTGGCTGCAGATGTTCTGTTCGTAATGCTGGAGGTGTGGCCGGTTGCTGCAGCAAAGCTACTATTTTTTGTAATATCTGTTGCATGTTTTGTGCTGCCCGTTCTCTTCCTGCGCGTATTAAAGCCGGTGCTGATAGCGGTGCTTGATGAGCGCTTGTGGCTGCACCGGCTGGAGGTGGCTGTGGGAAAAATACTCCAGAAAGATGAGCTGTTCTAACGCCAACACTGCCAGGTCTTGCTAGAGGCCTAGTATCAACAGTGCCTGATGCAGGTCGTCGTCCAGCTGATGCGGCAGAAGCTGATGCCGCTGCTGTTTTTGCAGGGTCACCCCAGCGTGTGCCAGTATATACTCCAGAGCTATGAGGAAATCTTCTTGCTGCTGCTGGTGGTTTTTGAGCACCTTGTTGCCCTGTTTGTATGGCTTTTAGCTCGGCTAGCATACCTCCACTGCTGGTTGTGCCTGAACCATTTGAAGTAGGGGTTGCAACAGCCGCTTTAGGGGCCACCCCAGGCTTAGGCAGCGGACGTCCTTGTGGCGAAGTTGGCAGGGCACGGCGGGATGTTGTTGCTGCCGGAGACGCTGCAGCAGGACCATCACCCATTTGTAGTGGTGTAGCAGGCAGTGGTTTTAGTGGAGGCATTCCTTCTGCTGTAGCTGCGGCCTCTATTTCTGCTTGTATAGAGGCTGGTGTTACTAATCGCGTGATTCCAAATGCTCTATGCTCTTTTTGTAGGCCAGTTACGAATGTTTTTGGATTTATGAAAGGATCTAATGTTAATTGATTTCCTGCTTGCGCTACTGGTATTTGATTACTAGCACAATATAGTTTCCCTGTGTGGGGTAACAATGCACTATGTGGCAATAATGCAAATATTTGTCCAAGAGCTTTAGCAATAACTTCTTGAGTAGATGGAAGAAAATGAGTTTCTTGAGCAATTGCTGTTTGCATTTTTTTAGCGTTATATTCAAGATCTTTATCAAAGAGCAATAGTAATTGGTCTGGATATTTGTTTAGTAATGCAAACTGGATTAGTATCCTTCCAAATATTCCTGTTGTCTTTGACGTGTCCTCTGTGATGGCATTAAGACGGTAACTCACGCATACTGCACCTGTTTCTTTAGCTTTTTCTAGCAGCTCTGTCATTCCTGATACTTTAATGGGGTTAATCTGTGTTACTGCTTCTGTTGTAGTTATTAGTGCAAATTTATCTTTATAATATATATTGTTTCCCAATTTATTTGCAGCTGATCCATCTTTTATTTTTTGTACAGTTACTTTGTTTTCATATGACTGAGGAAGAAGCTGACGGCTTGTCAAAATAGTTCTTGCTCCAGCTATAATGGCTGTTAGTTCTGGAGGGTAGTCGCCAAAAAAAGGTTTTATTAACGCAGCCTCTACTTGTTGGGCAATCTCTTCAGCCGATGTTTTTTGTGTGCTTCTAGGCATAATTTTCTCCAAACTAAAAGTTAAAATTTGTTATATTTATAGCATAATAAAGCAGCTATAACCTTAAATAAACCTTAAAACCCAGGGCTGTCCGATTCTGGCATAA
>JAGLXC010000125.1 GCA_023133095.1 Gammaproteobacteria bacterium
GCCATACCTATAATATCCTTACTTCCAAAAAGACTTCCTACTAATGCTTGAACCTTTGCCTCCCCACGACACTCCCACAAAACGTCTCTTATTCTATCCAAAATAAACTTATGCTCCTTAGCGCCATCAAGAATAGTATTGAATGCTGCTAATATTTGCTCTCTAGCCGGGCCATAAATAGCTGAAACTGACTCAGCTAGCGCAGTAATTGCCAACATTTCTGACTCAGATTTACAGCTATCATCTTTAAAAAAGCGCCATTGTGTAGAATCGAATGTCCTTTGATTTAAGCGTTGCCGTTGATTAAAAGCTTCAAAAAAACGTCTTCTTGCTGCAAGCTCATGCTCAGGAATACCTGGTTCATTATCATCAATTCGCAAAACATTAAGTTGGTAAGCGCGAATTTGGGCCATTCTTACTCCACCAGGAGGTGCAACGCTTTGCATCCTTAATATCAAATTTGCAATAGCACATGCTCCACAACTTGTTCCATCACTTTGCTTAATTACATCATGTCGCTTTACAAAACGCCGATGGTATATTGATTCTAATTGACGCTGCAAAGTGGGAGGAATATCTGAGTTAGTGGAATTAAGAAACTCTGCACGAATACATGCATTAGCCTCATCAAATTCTAATAATAATCCTACCCAATGGTAGTTACCAATATTACACGGAATTAAAACCAATCTGCTTCCTGCTGGATGCGAGTCCATCTCCTGCCTCAATCTTTGTTCAAGTTGATGAGGGGTTATAGTATCTACTGCGCCCATTCCATAAATGGGAATATTGCCTACTAATCCATTATATTCTACACGTAATATAGCGTTTAATATTGCTGCAGTATCTTGATCCTCGTACTCATAAGCACCATTAATTTCATAGTCAACGCCATCAATAGTTTCCATTGAAATTCCAGTGCCTATATTCTCTTGAGGTCTAGTAGAAAACATAATTGTTACTCCCAATTTATCTTAAGCAGTGGATCGCTGAATATAATTGACGTAGACTAGTCAATTTGGGCGTCAGCATCGATTATTTTTAAGTATTGCTCCCACCCACCTGGTTAGTCAAATTATTTTTATTTTCTGCTGCTACTTTCTTCTTAGCGCCCGGCCTTTTTCTAAAAACACCATCAAAAACTCGCGTGTCTATCAAGTCGCCACAGATGGAAACAAATATTTGACATTTATATTCAGAGGCAACTATAATAATTAAAATTATACCCTTACATGCAAGATAGGATATTATAACATGAAAAGAGCCATGGCATTTTTAATCACTATGATACTTGGAATGACATTGATTTCAGCAATAGCTTGCCCCAAAGGCGAGCATCCTTATGGTGGAACAGGTAGCCATCATAAAGGCGGGCACTGCGCTTAAAAAATTTTGTTGTTTCAATATGCCCCTAAGTGTGCTGCCATTTCTTGGCAATTCGCTTGAATACAACTAGTAGATTTAACCATTTTTTTATTCAACAGTATTTGCGTTTCCCAAATGTTTCCTTTAAGTTTGGCAAGCTGCTATCCAAATAGCTGGGATTCTTAAACCATTTAATCTCGGTTGCTAGTTCATCTTGCATATATTGCTTTTCAACAACAAAGCCAAAATAGTGAATAGATTTACGTAAATGATCTAAAACAACATCACCTTCGTTGGGATGTGTTGAACAAAATATTCCGGGGAACAACTTGTTATCTTTTGTATGTCTTTGTAACGCGGGATCAAGTCCTTCGCTTCCATAAAGAATGTTACGACAGTCAAAACAATCTAAATTTTCCAATATGCTTGATCGCATGTCGAGAAGAATAATGTTGTATTGATTTGGAATGATTTCAGGTGAGAACTTAGCAGCTTTTTCGATTAATACTTTTTGAGCTTTAAAATATTCACTGACTTCGTCATCACCATTTAAACAACATCCAACAAACTTACCGGCCTCCCATGTTTTATCTTTTTGGATGTTGCTTTCTCTCAAACTTGAAAGCTCAATTAATAGATTGATATTTTTTGATGCATAACATAATTTGAAATCTATTGATTTTTGTTTTTGGCCCTTCTTATTTTTATTGGGGTTAGGATTAAATTCGTATTCTGCAGTTAATCCTGATTGATGTATTAAATAGGCAAATCTAACTTCGAATAACGCTGATTTTATTGAGTTCAATTCATCGAATGTTACACTGAGATTTAGTGTTACGTTTATCGCTTTGTCTATTTTGTCATCAGCTAGAAAAGCACCCCATTTGCCGCTTTTTGCTAATATTTCCGCATATTTTTTAGAATTTTCAACTTCATCGAGACTTAAGTAATCTTTAATTTTCCCAATTTGTCTGTTTTTCATTTTTTACCTACTTATTTTAAATGCTTTATTCAGCGTGTGGTAGTCGAAATATTTTTTCGGCCTATTTTAAATTTTTGGTTAATCTAACATATAGAGTAGAATCTGTCACTCACTGTTGCAGCAGGAATAGTGCGCAACAAGCAACTTATAGAAAGGGACTATCATATACATAAATTAGTTGATAGACGCTGATACTCTGCCTTTGACCCGCTTTCAGACATAATCGATAACTTAAAAAGATTCGCTATTTAAAACTTGCAAGGGCTATAATGGCCAAATAATAGCTTTAATTTTAGTGGCTGAATCTGCTTAACTAGGAGGAGAGATTAAATGTATCCACATCTACATAATGTGTCAGCTCAAGTCGAGACAAATACATCTAATCCGAATATGCGATAATCACATCTAAGATAGGAGAGTAATATTTATATCTTCCTTGCCTTTGCACTGTAACAAAACCATGTTGTAACAATTTTATAACTGTTCTTGAAATATATTGCTTAGATTTTCCAGTCAATTTGGTAATATCAATCACTGATAATTTCTCTTTTTTGGCCAGCACAGCCAATATGACTTCTTCCCCAGCTGTTAGCCCATCTTTTGATAGCCTGGTTTTGGCTAGTCTTGCAATCATCGGTTTGGCAATACTAAGAGTTAATTTATCAGCTAAATCGCCAATATAAAGATCGTTGAGTAATCTGCTGAGTAACCCAAAAATATATCGAAGCCTTCCCTTAGTTAAATTAAATAAATACAAAAACACCTCTTTTTCAATCGGCAATTCAGCATTTTTTTGACTTTTGTAAAAATTAATTCGTCGCCCAATAAGCTCCAGGTACTCTTTTTGTGATAATGAATTAATTTCGATCTCATAGCTTACTATATCATCCAGTCTATCAACTTTTTGCGCAATAAATCTTCTTAACCCAAAATCGCCAACTAACATACAGCTTAAATAATCTGTCTGAATATAATCTCTAAGTCCATTAAATAAATATTTTAAATGCCGTTCATTATGGATTACGCCAATATCGAGATTATTAAACTGAAGAAGTATCCCATACTTATAGCCTAATGTTGATTGCACAAGCGCACAGAGGTCTTCAAGATGATGGCCAAGTACTCCGGCAGGTACGATGACGGGTTGGCTATTAATGCCAGGCGATTGTCCATAGCTTGCGCCAAACCCTAATGCATCTATGCCGAAATTTCGATAGGTCTCAGCGATTCGACTTGATATGGCTTTTGCGTCCTGAAATCTTTTATCTTTTAGTATCTTCCCAGCATGAAATATTTCAATTTCACGAATAACGTTAGCGATAACCATTGCCAATAAAGCTTCGAGCGTGCACCCCTCTTCAACTCGTATCTCCTTAAAAGGCGTAAAGTATGATTTTTCATCCTGGGCTGAAAACCTTAAATTATTTGCAAAAGAAGTTGTACCAACGCCACGTGATCCCTCTATGATTATTAACACATTTTTTTCATTTAATACATTTTTACAAGCTGCCACTTTTTTTTCATTACCTGTATATAATGCTAATGTTGCTTGTGTTATTGGATCTGTATCAAATGGATTTGCCTTAAAGCCTATTGATTCCCACTGCATTTAGCTGCACCTCAAATATTTTTTACAGTCAACAATAGTAAACAAAATAAGGTTGACTGTCAATAATTTGTTGACTG
>JAGLXC010000126.1 GCA_023133095.1 Gammaproteobacteria bacterium
GCATATCCAAAAACCCTTAAAATTTTTATGCTTATAACACATAGAAAGGAATGGGGTCATCTTGACTTTGCAGTTTAAGGCGCTTAACTGGTAAAATTAGAGATAACTGCAATGTCAAGATTTGACCCTTTGATATTGCCACATTGCCATTTTCGACCCTTTTCGGCAAAGTTTATTTTTTAGTACCTTTATCGCTTATCTTTACTAACTATAATTTTTTGCTTATGCCATTTTTCTGAAATATATTCAATAAAACCATTGATAGGTTGAGAACCACAAATTGGGGCAAGTTGCTGTCCAATCTGAGTTAACAAAACTCTTCCGGCATTAATTCGATTGTTTTCATTTTTATCAAAACTAAGAAAAAGAGTAGTTTCGTAATATAATAAAGTTGCTTCTTTTTTAAAGCCTTCTATCTGATATCCTTGCAAAGCATTAAAATTTATAAGTTTAATATCACTCAAATGCGTCAGTGTTTCAAAATTAATTTTTTTAGCATTAAAAATATTGTCTTTAAGATCATAAATAAAAGGGGTGGTTCTTCTACCATCCCAACAACAAAAAGAACACAAATCAACAAAAAGAGTCGCATCATATTTATCAAGAGATTCTAAAAAATCAACAGTCCTTCTTGAAAAAGAACCTGGATTATTAGTCTCGCCAGATAAAATTTGAGCCCAAATAGTTTGCATTTGTTCATCAGAAATTGTTTTAGATTTAGAAATAAAATTAAACAACCAATCATCATTTATGTTTTCAGGTTCTGCCGATTCACTTATTCCTGGGATAGCTTTCTTTATAATTGATTCAATATTCACCTGCTTTCTAGTTTCTTCTGCAATAAAACGATTAGCCGCCCTCTGCTGTAATTGCTCTATTTCTATCCTTCTTTTTGCTTCAATCAAATCCACGTTTGCTTTCGCTGTAGCAACACGTTGCATCTGCAACGGAACAAAAGGAGCAGCTACAACTTGACTAATTTTTTCAATCAAAGTGTTAACTGGTTTTGCCAAATCACCAACATTGCCTAAATCTATTATTTTAATATTATTCATTTAAACAAATCCTCATTTAATGAAATTTTCTAAAATCCTAACGAAGTAATAACAGCAAAACTACCTTTTATGCTTCAAAATTACAGTATAAAAAGCCGACCGACTAATCCCAAAACTTTTGCAAATTTCTATAACTGGTGTCTTTTTAGCATCATACAGGGTTTTCATCTGCTCAACCATTTTGTTAGTGATTTTTCGCGGCCTACCACCCAACCTTCCCCTTGCACGTGCTGCTTTTAATCCGGCATTGGTACGGTCACGTATTATATCCCGTTCAAATTCGGCTAGAGCGCCGAAGATATGAAATATCAATTTGCCACCACTAGTTGTTGTATCTATGTTTTCGGTTAAGCTTTTAAAGCCCACCTTCTTTTCATCCAATTTTGTTACTAAGGCAATAAGGCTTTTAATTGACCGCCCTAACCTATCCAGTTTTTTAACAACTAGTGCATCCCCTGCCCTTAGGTCATTTATTGCTGCTAGCAATTCTGGCCGATCGGCTTTTGCTCCGTTCATTTTATCAGCATAGATTTTTTCACAACCCACCTCTTTTAAGACATCAAGTTGTGAGTCTAAATTTTGTTCAAGTGTTGAGACTCTAGCATAACCTATCAGCATGTTCATAAACTCCTAAAATACACATAATTTATAAACATAGAATTATACATAAGTTTTTGTACAAGGCTAATTTTTTAACTAAAAATCGATTTTGAGGCCGAAACCTTTGTGCTACAAGGGCTAACGAGGTGCTCGCGGAAATTTCGTGCGTTTGGACAAAAACGCGGGTTTAAACGTGTTGAAAAATCGCTCGTTTAAAGGACACCCCATGAATTGTATTGTTCATAACTGTATTGACAAATCAAACAGTAACTAAAACCATACCAAAGCAATTTAGCTATGAGTCTCCAAAGCTTGTACCAGGTGACGTTTGGCTGTGCTGTGTTGGTGAGATGAATGCTTGTAGTTGACTAGGTGAACAACCAATACGAGACATTATTACCACCAAGCACCGCATTCTTTGATCTTCTGGAATGGAAAGTAGGAGCTCTGATATTTGTTGTGTTATAGCTGCTTGTTAGGGCTGAAATTTTTGTGCGGCTGGCCCTTTATCCGTAGCATGGGCAGGTAGTTCATCAGTGGCTGTGGCTGGCTCAGATGTTCTTAATCGTTTCCGTTCGCGATATTGAGCTACATGAGCAGATATATCAGGTGATGGTGTTTCTATAATACTTGTGGTTGAATTTTGCTGGGTAATATCTATTAAAGGGAAAGCCGTATCTATAATTGGTTGATATTTTACCTGTGTCCAACTTGATGTTGGAGTATAGTGAGATTCTCTAGCTATACCTTCTTTTATACCTTCTGGAGTGAATACATTAGCGTCAATTCCGAATGTTTTTTTTAATACATGCTGAAATCCTGCAGTAATGTGTATCCTCTGCTCTGCTGGTTGTCTTTTAGTAGCTAGTAAATTAACAGTCCCTATCTCTACCTCACTAGGAAAAACAACAGGAGCATATTCTAGCTCATCAATACCATATTGTGCTGCTAATGCAATAATAGCATCTTTGTTTTCTATTAATAGATTTAATGACTTACCCATAATGTTGTACCTCTTAAGATATTATACGCTTTAATTTCATGGAGCAACACCAGATGGTGTACCACGTCTTAGATAGCGTAAAAAATATTTTAATCTATATGTTGTATTACACCATCTTACATACTACCATATATGGACATTAACAAATTTGAGAAAGGAAAATATTATGTCAACTATACAACATATTTTAAACCGTAATGGTGAATCAGTAGCTTTTGAAACCAAACGCATCTCAGCTGCAATTACAAAAGCAGGCGAATCAACTGGCGAGTTTGGTCAGGAAGAGAGTGAAATATTAACCAGGCAGGTGCTAAAGGTCCTAAATCATCAGTTTGATAGCAAACGCACTCCAGATGTAGAGCGCGTACAAGATGTGGTAGAGCAAATACTGGTAACAGCTAACCACTTCGCCACAGCTCGTGCCTACATTGCCTATCGAGAGCAACATAAAAAATTACGCAAAGACAAAGAGACTCTAGTTGATGTTGCTAGCTCCATTAATGAGTATCTGGGCCGTAGTGATTGGCGGGTTCAGGCTAATGCTAACCAGGGCTACTCTATTGGCGGATTGATTTTGAATATCTCTGGTAAAGTAACCGCCAACTATTGGCTGAATCATGTCTACTCCCCTGAAATTGGTAATGCGCATCGCAATGCTGATTTCCATATTCATGATCTCGATATGTTAGCTGGCTATTGTGCTGGCTGGTCTTTACGGACTTTGCTGCATGAAGGTTTTAATGGAGTGCCAAGCAAAGTGGAAGCAGCTCCAGCAAAGCATCTATCAAGTGCGATCGGCCAAATGGTAAATTTTTTAGGTACTTTGCAAAATGAGTGGGCTGGCGCTCAAGCCTTTAGTTCGTTTGATACCTACTTAGCACCTTTAGTGCGAGTTGATAATCTAAGCTATAAAGAGGTAAGACAATCGATGCAAGAGTTTGTTTATAACCTCAATGTGCCCTCACGTTGGGGCACTCAAGCACCATTTACTAACATAACGTTAGATTGGGTTTGCCCTGAAGATCTACGTGAACAACCAGTTGTAATAGGTGGAAAAGAAATGAATTTTTGTTATGGAGAATTGCAAGTAGAGATGGATATGATTAATCGAGCTTACATTGACGTCATGACTTGTGGCGACCAGAAAGGTCGTATTTTTACCTTCCCTATTCCAACCTATAACATAACTGAAGATTTCCCCTGGGAAAGCGAAAATGCAAATCTTTTGTTCGAGATGACGGCAAAATATGGCATTCCCTATTTCCAAAACTTCCTCAACTCTGATTTAAAGCCAAATATGGTCCGCTCTATGTGTTGCCGTCTGCAATTAGATCTAGGTGAACTTCTAAAACGAGGTAATGGCTTATTTGGTTCTGCAGAGCAAACTGGATCTATCGGAGTTGTTACTATCAACTGCGCCCGTCTTGGCCACACTTGCAAAGCTGATAAAGTAAAACTTTATAAACAACTGGATAACCTATTGAAATTAGCTAAAAATAGTTTGGAAATAAAGCGCAAAGAAATTAGTAAGCATCTAGAGGCAGGACTCTTTCCATTCACCAAACGCTATCTGGTATCATTTAGAAATCACTTTTCTACTATCGGTGTAAATGGTATTAACGAGATGATTCGTAATTTTACCAATGATGAGCATGATATAACTGATGTCACGGGGCACGAATTTGCTGTCGAATTCATGGATCATATTCGCGAGGTCATGCTGCAGTTTCAAGAAGAGACGGGCCATATGTATAATATCGAAGCGACTCCAGCTGAAGGCACCACCTATCGCTTTGCTAAAGAGGACAAAAAACGTTTTCCAGAGATACTGCAGGCTGGAACCAGTGAAGCGCCCTACTACACCAACTCCTCGCAACTGCCTGTTGGCTTTACCGATGATCCATTTTTAGAGCTGGAAAAACAAGATGAACTCCAAGCCAAATATACCGGCGGAACAGTGCTGCATCTCTATATGAGCGAACGGCTTTCAAGCTCAACAGCATGCAAAAACCTGGTTAAGCGCGCCCTAAGCAGATTCAGGCTGCCGTATATCTCTATCACCCCTACCTTTTCAATCTGTCCAACTCATGGTTACCTGAACGGTGAACATAAACATTGCCCGCAGTGTGATACAACTTGCGAAGTTTGGACTCGAGTTATGGGCTATTACCGCCCAGTTTCAGAGCATAATATCGGTAAAAAGAGCGAACATGCAGA
>JAGLXC010000127.1 GCA_023133095.1 Gammaproteobacteria bacterium
GGTGCCAGTTGTGCGTGAGTTTGCAATTTTAGTAATATTTGTCTGGTTTTTAATCCGGTTCATCTTTTTTATTGAAGAGAACTTAATAACTAAAGCACAGCGTAAAAAAGGCGAAACTTTTGATAAAACCACAATCCATGCTCTATGTCAGCTGTTGCGCGTAGCGGTAATTATTACCGGCGTTTTAATCGGCTTACAAATATTTGGTATTCCTATTTCAGGAGTACTGGCCTTTGGCGGAATTGGTGGTTTAGCTGCTGGTTGGGCTGCAAAAGATATGTTGGCCAATTTTTTTGGTGGTTTAATGATCTATTTAGATCGGCCTTTTTCTGTTGGAGATTGGATTAGATCTCCAGATAAAAATATAGAAGGCACAGTCGAGCATATTGGCTGGCGTTTGACTCGGATTCGTACCTTTGATAAAAGGCCGCTATATGTACCAAATGGTATATTTTCTACCATCAGCATTGAAAATCCTTCATTAATGACTAACAGACGTATTAAAGCAGTTATTAATTTACGTTATGATGATGCAGCTAAAGTTAGAGTGATTGTTGGTGATATTGAAAAGATGCTGCGTGAGCATCCAGATATTGATGCAGAACAAACTTTGATGGTTAATTTAATCGCTTGTGCTTCATGGTCATTAGACTTTATGATATATGCCTTCACCAAAACCATAAAGTGGGGTGAATTTCAGGGCGTGCAACAAGATGTTTTGCTGAAAGTGTTAGAAATAGTAGCAGCACACAAAGCCGAATGTGCTTTTCCTACATCAACTGTATATATCCCAGATGGTATTAATATGAAAAATAGAGAGGAGGTAACCGTAAAATGATAGTGCCAGAATATATTCGTGAAGTTTCTGCCAGAGCAACCCGTATTTTTTCTGAACAAGATATTGAGCAAGCGCTTGATAGTATGGCTTATCAAATTAGTTCACGTTGGTCAGAAAGCAATCCAATATTTTTATGCGTTCTTATTGGCGGCATTATACCATTGGGCAATTTATTGCCACGACTCGATTTTCCATTAGAGGTGAACTACATCCATGTAACCCGTTACACAGGAAAGTCCTTTGGTGATGAAATAATTTGGAAAACTACCCCAAGTGTATCTTTAAAAGATCGAACCGTAATTGTGGTAGATGATATTTTAGACGGCGGCTTAACCCTGGCTGCAATTATAGATTATTGCAAAGAGCAAGGCGCCAAAGATGTCTTTACAACCGTTCTGGTTGATAAGAAAAAGGCCAGGGCAAAAGATGGCGTGCAAGAGGCAGATGTGCATGGATTGATAGTTGATGATCAATTTGTGTTTGGCTATGGTTTGGATTACAAAGAGTATCTCAGAAATGCGCCCGGGATCTATGTTGCGGCTCCTGAGGATGAATAATTCTTTTCGCATTTGAATTTTATGCTGTGTTGTCTTCACCCATTCGCAATCTTCATTTATTATCTATAAACTCCGGTTGCTCATGGGTTTGACGCCTTGCCTAAAATCCAACTGCTGCGAGGATGCTCATACAATTACAATACAAAGTTGAATTTATGATGTGATTTGATCTGGAGCAGTTTTTACTGGCATTATTTTTATCAAAATCCCAAACAAAGGATGATCAATGAAATTTAATTCATTGCTACGCATTCGCTGTGTTTGGAATGACTGAAACGTTTTTGGATCATCGTTTATAATGGTGTCGGTATAATTGCCCGGGCCAATCATATCTAAATAGTCAGCTGGTTCAGAGAGAATTAACTTGCTGGTCACATTGAAATAGCGGTCGCGAGTGATGGTTATAGTGCCATCTATTTTGTCACTGGAGATATGAATTGGCTGGGCGTGACGTGATACAGGGATAGTTTGTTGCCATGCAATATTGAGTAAGGTGTTATAGTTCTCTTTTTGTGCTATTTTTCGCTTTAATCTTCTGGCTTCAATTTTAAGCTGGGATTGATCATCTGGTAGTAATGTTGGCTCAACGCTGTCTGCTGTGTCAGGCGGATTGGTGATCGCTGACCACTGTTCTGAACCCAGTGCTCTTGGAGTAATGTGCTCAAATACTATGAGGTTTACCTGATATAGATCAGGGGTTGGGGTAGTAGCAGTTGGGTCATTGGCTGTAGCCATAGCGGTTGCATCAGCATAGCAGCTGTTTATTCCTAACAGGAATATAAACAATAATACATTTATAAAAGCACGTGTTTTCATCATAGGACCAGATGTAATTTTAAAGCATTTTCTATCTGTATCATAGTGCCTTGATTAATATTTCCAGCTTTTAGTGTGGTTATTCTTTGTTTAGAGATGGTCCTTATTTGATGGCATTGAGCTTTAGAGCATTTTGTCAGTTTTGAGTCGTTCTGCTTTAACAGTACTTCAAACGGGTATACTTTTTTAGTGTTCGACGTAATTGGTACTATCGTAATGGTTGATGCAACTCTATTATTAGCCTCATTGCTAACAATTAAAACCGGACGAGTTTTATTGATTTCCGAGCCAATTGTTGGGTTTAGGTTCGCAAAATATATTTCACCACGTTTCATTTTCATCTAATCCGTCAAGGGTTGTTATTGAAAAAAGTTCATCTATCTCTTTATTTCCTTCATCAGCATCACGATAGGCATCTTCTAGCTCAGCTTGTTGTAATAGACGTAAGGCAAGAGTAATCACCTCAGAGCGATGTTTACAGTGATGCTTGGCGTAGTAGTTTTGTACAAACTCATATAAAAGTGGTGATAGTGAGATCGATATTTTTTGCGCTGCTATGTTCATACCGCCAATCTTACCATAAGTAGGCTTATAATTACTACTAAATTCTAATAATTATGAATATGTCAGCTAATTTTTATTTTACCCCAGGTATCTCTGAGAGATACTGTCCGATTAAATACCAATTTTTGCTCATTAGCATCAAAGTCGAGGCAAAAGTAACCCAATCTTTCAAACTGGAGGCGATCGTCAATTTTGGCATTAGCAAGGCCTGGTTCAACTCTGCAATTGGTTAAGGTTATTAGCGAATCTGGGTTAATGATTGCTGCATAATCTGCATCTTTTTTGATAGCAGGGTTAGGCTCAGTAAACAGTCTGTCATATAAACGAACTTCAGCGGCTAAAGATTTTGGCGCAGATACCCAATGAATAGTCCCTTTGACTTTGCGGCCGTCGGGGGCTTTACCGCCTCTGGTTTCTGGATCATAGGTGCAGCGTAGCTCTATTATCTCTCCAGTGGCCGGATTTTTGATTATTTCATGACATTTAATAAAATAGGCATAGCGCAGCCGCACCTCTTTGCCGATAGTTAACCGAAAAAAGCCTTTGGTTGGCTCCTCCATAAAATCATCTTGCTCAATGTAAAGCTCACGGGTAAAGGGGATTTTTCTAGAGCCAAAGGTTGGATCCTGCGGGTGCAGTGCTGCATCTAACTCTTCAGTTTTATCCTCTGGGAAGTTTTCAATTACAATTTTTAGAGGTTTTAATACAGCTAGTACTCTTTTGGCATGTTGGTTTAGGTAGTCGCGGATGCACTCTTCTAAAACTCCGAGATCAATTACGCTGTTTTGTTTGCTGACGCCGATCATATCGCAGAAGTTACGGATTGCCTCTGGCGGTACGCCGCGGCGGCGCATGCCTTCTAATGTGGGCAGGCGCGGATCACTCCAGCTAGACACCAGATTTTTTTGAACTAATGCTAGCAATACTCTTTTACTCATTATAGTGTAATTTAAGTTTAGCCTAGCAAATTCTATTTGTTGCGAGTGGCAGGGCATCTGGAGCTCATCTAAAAACCAATCATAAAGCGGGCGATGATCCTCAAACTCTAAAGTACAAATTGAGTGGGTTATGTTTTCTAATGAGTCAGATAGGCCATGGGCATAATCGTACATAGGATAGATGCACCATTTGTCGCCAGTTCGGGGATGGGTGGCTGTGCGAATGCGGTAGATTATTGGATCACGCATGTTCATGTTAGGGGAGGCCATGTCAATTTTTGCCCGCAGTGATTTGCTGCCATCAGCAAATTCTCCAGCGCGCATGCGGCTAAATAGATCTAAATTTTCCTCGATTGAACGATTGCGATAAGGGCTGTTTTTTCCAGGAGCTGTTAATGTACCGCGATATTCCCGGATTTCCTCTGGAGTTAAGTCGCAAACATAGGCTTTGCCTGACTTAATTAACTTAAGCGCCAACTCATACATGGTTTCAAAGTAGTCTGAGGCATAATAGAGGCGATCCTCCCAGTCAAACCCTAGCCAACGTACAGTATTAATTATCGATTCAATATACTCCATATCCTCTTTTTCTGGATTGGTATCGTCAAAACGTAAATTGCAGGTGCCATTATAATCCTTAGCAAGGGCGAAATTCAGGCAAATAGATTTAGCATGGCCAATATGCAGATAGCCATTTGGTTCGGGGGGAAAGCGAGTGGCGACCTTGCCCTGATTTTTGTTGTTTTCTAGGTCAGTATCAATAATTCGACGAATAAAGTTATTAGCAACGGTTTCAGTCATAAATTTTCTCAATTTAATTAATATGGTACGGAATTGTACCATAACAGACTGAAATATGGCATAATTTGAGAGTATGAAGGAGTCAAATAACAAAACCCATATATTAGTTGTGGATGATGACCAGGATATTCGTGATCTGTTGTCAGATTATCTTACCAATTATCAATATCAGGTTTCAGTAGCTAAAGATGGCACTGAGATGCAGGCGATTTTGGATTCTGGTAATTTAGATTTAGTATTATTGGACATTATGCTGCCTGATGAAGATGGTTTTACCTTATGTCGCAAGATTAGGTCTCAGTCAGATGTGCCAATAATTATCTTAACCGCAGTTGATAATGAAACCGACAGAGTGTTAGGTTTAGAGTTGGGAGCTGATGACTATCAGATTAAGCCCTTTAATCCGCGTGAGCTTTTGGCCAGGATTAAAGCAATTTTACGGCGTAGAGGTGATTCTGGGTCATCAAGCTTAAGCGTTGTAGAGCAGCATAAAATATATGAGTTTGCTGATTGGAAGCTCGATACCACCGCAAGACACTTTTTTTCACCAGATAATGTAGAGATAACCCTAAGCTCAGGCGAATATGATCTGTTATTAACTTTTCTGCAAAGACCAGGGAGAGTATTGAATCGAGATCAATTATTAGAGCTGACCCGGCATCGTGAAGCAGATCCATTTGATCGCAGTATTGATGTCCAGGTAAGTCGTTTGCGGCAGAAGATTGAGACGGATCCAAAGCATCCGAAATTAATAAAAACCATTCGTAATGGTGGCTATATGTTGACAGCAAAAGTAAAGGCAGTTTGATGCGGCAACATATTTATCGGTTAATAATCGCATTAATATTGCTATTGTTACTTACCCAATTGGGGCTGTTTATATTTTCAGCTTTTTCTCCGCCTCATGTTGAATCCAGT
>JAGLXC010000128.1 GCA_023133095.1 Gammaproteobacteria bacterium
GTCGTAAATGTAGTTAGAAATATTATAGCAGTGCCTGCAGTTCACAGAATGGCAGCGGTACAAGCTTTAAATGAATCGCCGCATTTGCGAGCGTCACTTACAAATGAGCCTCTCTGGAAAATGAGATTCAATGAAGATACAACTATTTGGAATCTGTTGGATAAAATCGGCGGTAATAAAAAAAATAGTATTAGAGTTTCATATCATTTGCCTGATAACCGATGGCTAAATTTGACCGTAAAAGATAAGCCATCAATTGGTTTTTTTCCCTTATTAGCAATAGTAATTGAGTTAGTAACAGCATTGATAATCTTATTCTACGCATGGGCAATGCTGCATTTTACTAAACAGGTTAACAGGCTTGGAACAGAAGTTGAGAAGTTAGGTATAACCTTTAAACCTAAACATTTAGGTATTTATGCGCCAAGTTTAATCAAAGATGCCAATAATGCAGTTAATGCTATGCAAGCTAAAATTATCGAGCTTATTAATGGTCGCAAATTAATCTTGACTAAATTAGCCCATCATATCGAGGCTGCAATTTTAAGGCTAAAGAAAGTGGCTGTTAGCAGTAATGATCAAGAAATGCAGTGCAAACTAATTAAAGATCTTACAGAAATAGAGGCTATTACTGATGAGATGTTGGTTTTTTCTGAGCAAAAATATGCAGTGAAAACAAAAACAAAATTAGATATGGCTGCGTTAATTGAATCAATATGCAACAACATGCAAGAGGCTGGATATCAGGTAAATTATAGTAGTAAAGTTGATACTGTAAGTTGTAATGGCGATAAAGTGGCATTAAGACGAGCTTTTAGTAATCTGCTTAATAATGCAGTTAAATATGGCAAATTAGCAGAAGTAGAACTTAAGAAAATTGAGCAACAAATAGTAATTACTATTGATGATCAAGGACCTGGTTTGAGTAGTGAGGCAATGGAGCATGTATTTGAGCCATTTTATCGAGTTGAACATTCGCGCTCCAGAAAAACAGGTGGCACAGGATTAGGGCTTAGCGTAGCTAAAGATATTATTTTACAGCATCGTGGCCACATTAAAATGACAAATATTGCTAGTGGTGGTTTACAGGTATTAGTGGAGCTTCCAGTATATGAATGCTAAGACAATAATCGCTAATATCGCTAGCAAAATATGCCATACATTATTTGGTAAAACAGTAATGGTAATAGTGCTGCTAATGTTTGTGCTCAATTTTTTGTTTCTTGCTATGTATAATGGTAGAGCTAAGAACTTACATACAGCAGCTGTACACGAAGGTTTAAATATCTGTTATATGTTTATTAATACACCAATTACAGAAATGCCCTCTGCTTTAAGAACTATTAAAAGGCGAGATCCTCGGGTTACAATTACCATTTCCTCTATGCCAGATTGGCAACTGCAAATTTATAAACTTGATACTGTTTGGCATGTCTATAATAAATTCTTTAATCCGCGCGAACGCTGGGTGAAGTTTTCCTATAAGTTAGGAAACAGTAGCTGGTTAAATATAGCAATTGATTCGCATTACGATATTAATCGCCTATTTATTATGTTACTGGTTACAGAACTTGCGATTATTTTTATAATGTTGCTCTATTTTTGGTCGCTATATCGCTTTAAAAGATCTTTGCATAAAATCAAACATGCTACTTCAGAATTGGGAATTGATATACAAGCGCAAACCAATCTTATTGATGAAACAACAGACATAATAGATAAACTGCGGTTTAGAGTTGCAAAACTTTTGCAAGAGCGAACCTTAACTCTGGCTGCATTATCACATGACCTACGTACAATTATTACTCGGTTGCAACTGCGCAGTCAATTTATAAAAGAGGAAAATATACAAGCACAAATAGTAGCGCTATTGGATGAAATAGAGGAAATGATCAATGTGACTTTAATCTATGCAGAACAGAGCTATAGCGCAAAACAAAATCATAAAATAGATATCGTATCTTTGGTCGCAGCTATTTGTGATGATCTACAAGAGTCAGGTTATAAAGTTGAATTTAAAAGCAAACTGAAACGACATGAATTATTAGCAGATACCAAAGCACTACGCTATGCCATAACAGCTATAATAAAAATTATATTACAACGGACTCAAAAGCTAACAATTAGTTTAGAAATTGATAAAAATATAAAGGTGATGTTCAAAGCCAAGCCCGCATTAGATTTAAAACAAGAGCTGCAGACAAACTATACTTTTGAACTGGCCAGTAACATACTTAATACCGTAGTTAGGGGACGCTCTTAAAAAGGGGACAGGCTTTAGAGTGTCCCCTTTTTAAGAGCGTCCCCTAACTACGGTATTGCGGAAGCTGAATAGTTGTGTATGCTGTTTGGCATGAGTATCTCGATCAGTTTTGAAAAAGAAAAGTTTAATGCTTTTAAGGTTAGCGGTGCTGAGGCGCTATTTTGCCCCTATAGGTTTAATGTTCATGTGCTGGATCCCAGTGGTAAGTTTGATCCACGGCAATATATTCTTTCGCGTTGTCAGCTTAATTTAAAAGGTCGAATTATTTGTGGCATTATTACTGAGATCAGGCAAATTTTGTTGGATGATAGTGGCGCGGTTGAGCTTATTATTAAGCTAGAGCCAAGGTTGGCTCAGGCAAAAAACAACAGCAATGTAAGGGTTATTTTAAATCAGAGTGTTCCGGATATTGTAACAGCTCAGCTTTTAAAGCTGGATTATGAAGAATATGAAATTAAATGGCAGCTGGAAAAGGAGTATGCTCGCAAACCTTATCGCATGCAGCTTCCTCTTGAAACTGATTTAGAGTTTTGTCAGCGCTTATTAGCAACGGCCGGCATCTGGTATTGGATCGACACTGCTGAAGATGTGGTGCATTTCTCCGATAACAATGCCTTTTCTCCATATGCTAAGGAAGCTGTTAACTACTATCCTAAAAGTGGGCTCTATAAAGCTGAATCTGGAATTTATGAACTCTGCCAAAATAGCGATCAGAGTTTAGCTGCTGTTAGCGATTTAGAGCTACTTCAGGCCGGCCATAGTATTGTTTTTAACGCGGCTGCCTTTGGCTCTAAAGTTAGCGGTGATTATTTGGTTGCCGGAGTTGAGCATGAGGTTGAGCAAAAAGTTGAACATTGGGGCAAAGATGTTCCTTATAAAAACAGGCTGAAATTACAGCCGCGTAATGTTCCATTTGAGCCGATTCTACCTAAAGCACCGCTAGTTCCAACTATAATGCAGGCCCATATTGAAAGCGCAGGAGAATATCCGCAATTAGATGAAGTCGGTAACTATTTTCTAAAGCAAAGATTTGATTTATCCGAAAAACCCAATGCTTCGGCATCGCCGCCTATTAAGCGTTTAGCTCCTTTTCCTGGCTGGCATATGCCGCTTAGGGCAGGTGCTGAAGTGTTGGTCTCTCTTATAGATGGCGATCCAGATAGGCCAATTATTCTAGGAACTGTTCCCAATATGGATGAGATTTCGCCAGTAACTAGCAATAATTCAGCGCAAAATATTTTACGTAGTGCCAGCGGCACAGAGTTGCTTATGGATGATACTAAAGGAAATGAAAAAATAGAGTTAAATACGCCGAATAGAAGGCAGCAGCTGACCTTAAGTGCAGCTGACTCAAAGCACGAGATTGATTTTGTTAATCGTAAAGGCGCTATTAATTGGCAGGCTAAAAAAGATATTCAGATTAAGATAGATCAGAGTGTTAATGAAACCATAGCTGAAGATAGAGCGCAAACTACAGGAGCTGCAAACAAGCTCCAAACGCAAAATGGCGATATTGAATCTGAGTCTAAACAAAACCAAAGTTTCTATGTCCAGGATAATTTGCGTCTCCAAGCAGAAGAGGATATTGAGATAAATAGTGGTGACAATTTTCATTTAACCGCTGGGGATAATATAAACATCAGTGCTGATGGCCAGCAATTTTGTTGCCAGATTAAACAGGGTGATTTTATAGCTGAAGCTGCAGAAGAGATCAAAGTTACAGGTAAAGGCAATGGGATTTTAGAAATCGGCCAGCCAGATAGTTGTATTCGAATTACGCCTGATGGAACCATAGAGATCTGGGCTGATGATATAAGCGCTCTGGCAGAAAACAATATTACTATAAATGGGCAGGTAGATTTTATCTCTGAAGATACAGATAAGACGGCATTAGTAGATATTCCTGAGTTACAATCAGCAAAAGATAGCAATAAAAAAGTTCACTATAAATATTATATTGTTAACAATTCAGGATTTAAGCAACTATTAGCTTTTGGTTTTGTAAATGTATTAGAAGACGCTATGGTTGATTTTAATCTTGCTGATGGATTTGAAACAGAAAGATGGGCGCCAAATTCTGAAGCAGATGAGGGTCAGATTATGAAGACAGGGATCGCGGGATATTCTAGCGATATCCTGGAGTTTGCTTATCAAGAAAGTTTAAAAAAGCAGTTGCTGGATGAGTTGCATAATCAACAAAAGCAAATAGCTGCAAAAATGCCAAAGGAGGGAGGAGTTTTATTAGTGGTAGGTTATTGGCTTCTTAATAATGGCATTAACGAACAATTACAGTTGCAATACGTTCATTTGCTTGGGCCTGGGCTTCAATATGAATCTTTAATTACAGATTTCATTAATGGTCCCAGCATAGTAGAAACACCTCCAAAAAGTGCAAAATGGCGTTTTTTATTTGTTTGGGTTGAAAAGTATTAAATGAATTGTAAAAATATTTCTATTATTGCGATTAGAATATTGGCTGTTTTTTTTGCCATAAAAGGAATTGGTCAATTACCATTTTTTTTCTCTAATCTTTTCTTGTTATTTACAGGTAAGCAGCATATTATTGCAGCTATTGTATCCCTGCTGCTTTTTTTGTTAATATCATGTTTTCCTCTGTTGTTATGGATTTTATCTAAAAAAATTGCTTGCGCTATTACAAACGATCTTCAAGAGCTTGATGTTTGTAGATCAAGAATTATTGATTGGCAAATACTGGTATTTCGTGGTATAGGAGTATATATTTTAATAGAAAATTTCCCTAATTTAATCGGTTATTTGCTTAAAACAGTAGAGGCGGTTATAAAAAGTAATTCGCTTTTTCATGCGCCCAGACCAGATTTTATAATTTTGGTGACAATAGCACTAAAACTCATATTAAGCCTTATTATTATCATAAAAGCATCATCAATAAAGGTTCTAATTAAGAATGCCCCCTAAACACAGTATTGTGGAAAATGGATAATTGTGTATGCTATTTGATATGAATATATCTATCGGTTTTGCGAAACAGAAGTTTAACGCCTTTAGTATCATAATTACAACTGGGGCAATGCTGCTTACTGCAGCAGCATGTGCATAATGCTTATGCAATGGCTAGAAAAACATATTAACGGCTTTTTTAATTTAAATGCAGCCTTGATAATAGCTGGGCTAATATTCGGCATTTGGGGGATAGTGCTTATGATTGCGATGTTGGCAGGTTTTCCACATACTATTTTGCCAAGTAGCTGGGAACCAGTTCAACGTCATGTTGTAGGATTCTTCCTGCCGGGAGTAATTAAATCCTTGTTAATATCGACATTTTTTGTTGTATTATTTCTCAAAAAAAAGAACATAGCTTTCCCTCTGCTTATATTAGTAACCATTATCGTTTTTGGGATTGACGGGCAAACTAATTATATAGCTTATATAGATCAATTTATTTTTTTTAATCCGTCTTTGTCAGTGTCTACTATTTCTTGTTTTATTGATGTTTTTCAGTTTGTTTTATGCCTTATTGGCACCATGCTTTGGATTCGTAAGCTTACAAGATCATGAAGATTAAAGTAGATATATTATGATGTTATCAATTTGAGGCAAAAAAATTATTTTGCATTTGCAAATAGTATGGATTATTAGTGTTTGAAAGTAGTTCTATTAGATTGCAGTTATAATATCCATATATGCTTGTATATAACTGTTCTCCAATAATGCCTTTTGTTACAGCATTTTCTTTGTGCAAATAATTTTTAAATTGATCTATAGGGCAAGGATTAATAATATGCAATCGTAGGCCTTTCCCACAGCCTTCTAGTAAAATTTTGTTAACGTGTTTATCCCTAAAGCCATAGCCAATAATCATTAAATCAGCGTCTGTGGCGATGTTATCTTTAAATAACTCGAATTGATACTTTAGCAAAGGTTCTTTTTGTATTTGATTCTTTTTCTGTCCACCTAGCACCATTATATCATCATCTGATTCAGAATATTTCCATGTGTAAGAGCCGTGTAATTTTATATAGATAGGATGTTTGCGGCCATTATATTGTGGTAGGAAATCTTTTATCCAAGCATCTAATATCTCTTCGGATGGAAGATAATAGTTTATGTTTGGGTTCAATTTAAATCTATTCTTATGCGCAACGGAATTTATTGCTGGCATAAGGACAAGTTGATTGTGATGCTGAAACAAATATTCTACAAATAGATCCTGATTTAGAGTAAAAAAGTACCCTGTTTCATTTAGAGATTTAGGTGGAGCAAATCTTGCAATAAAATTGAAAACGTTTCTTAATATTGGTGCTATTTGTTCTTCATTTTCAGTGTTTTTTTCTATCCTAGGGTTGGATGATTTAATCTGGTCATCCATTAAGGAATAAGCATTCTTAACTATATTGATGAATTCATCTCTCTTCGTAAAATTTTTATCGCTTCTTATCTCCTCGTATAGACTCTCAAAGTCATAATTTTTTAGCATCTTTTTTCTAATGTCATGGTTGTTTTGAATAATAGCATTGTTAAATATAACACCCCACATGTCTTTCGCTAGGAAACCTCCAAAATTACAGGTAAATCCTGCTCCAGTTAATAAAATTTTTTTTCTCATAATACTAATACCTATAATTTTTCATATATGGGTGTCCCCTAATTAAGAACGTCCCCTAAAATTTTGTTGATGGCGGCTATTTTTTGTTCGGCTGTTTTCGCTGCCAGGGTGAATTTTAGCTTATGGGTCTGGGTGTCAAATTTATATAGGTTGGGTGCTTGTTGCAGTAGTTTGATGATGTTTTGCGGGTTTATGTTGGCTGTTGGTTCAAAGCCTATGTGTCCCTGGGTGCTGCCAGCTTTTATTGTATGGATGCCAGCTGTTTCTGTGCTAAGTTTCATCTCTGTAATGCTAAAGAGGTTTTTGGTTGGGGCAGGGAGGAGACCAAAGCGATCTACCAACTCTACTTGGAGCTCATGCAGCTCTTGTTTGTTTCCGGCATTTGCAATACGTTTGTAGAGGGTAAGACGGGTATGAACATCATAGACATAGTCGTCGGGAATAAGCGCTGGAATTTGTAGGTCAATTTCGGTGCCAT